>NZ_JBSGXZ010000071.1:0-23771 GCF_053610285.1 Lentzea sp. NPDC054927 | reverse complement strand
AGATGTCGCAATCCACACCGAACCCGGAGGCCCTCCCTCATTCCAAGATCATCCGATCACGTGTCGGACCGTTCGCAACGTCTCGGGCCAGTACAACTAGCTCGCGTCCGCGACCGGTAGCAGCGCGGTCGCGTCGAGATCGCCGCCGGTGAGTCCGCGGGCCACGTCCCGGACCAGGCCGCGATTCCTTGCGGCGTAACCGAAGATGAGGCGGCGGGCCTCGTCCGTGCTGGTGTCGAGAGCACCCGCGGCCATGCCGATGGCGTGCGCGAGCATCACGCGGTCGTTCAGCGTCGTGAGGGTCTGTTCGGCCAGCCGGTGGGTGCGCGCCGGGTCGTCCTCCTGCGACAGGCCCAGCACCGCCAGGTCGGCGAGCACCTGGCCCAGCCGTTCCTGCCACGCCTCCCACGGGGTGGCGGCGGCGTAGAACACGTTCAGCCCGCCGATCGCACTGCCGGCCAGGCGCATGGGGACGGCGTGCACCGCGCGGAAGCCGGAGTCGAGTGCGGCACGGGTGAACGCGGGCCAGCGGCCGGCCGCGCCTTCCAGGTTCGGGCAGGCGACCATGGCGTCGGCGCGGACGCAGTCCACGCACGGGCCTTCTTCGATCTGACTCTGCAGCAACTCCAGGAACCGGGTCCGCTCGTCCGACGCCGACACCACGCACAGTCCGCCGCGCGGATCGGCCAGCACGACCCCGGTCGCGGAAGCGGAGAGCAGGCTCTCGCACGCGGCGGTGACCAGGCGCAGGACCGATTCGGCGTCGTGGCTGTCGACCAGGTTCGCCGTGAGCTCGCTCAACGTGACGGCGATCTGATCCTGAGCACGGGACACTCCCGCAGCATACGACCCGCCGTGGCCAGGAGCTGGTGGCACAGGTCAGTCCGCGAGCCGGTCGAGCGGGATGCGCCTGGCCAGCAGATCACGCGCCACGTCCAGCACCGAACGTCCCGAGGAGAACGCGTGTGCGCGCAACCGGGCGAAGGCGTCCTCCAGGCTGATTCGCAGCTGTGCGGCCAGCATCCCGGTCGCCATGTTCACGTCCTGGTACGACAGCGTCATCCGCAGCTCGTCGTCCGCCAGCGCGCTTTGCTCGAGCAGCGCGCAGGTCGCCAGGTCTGCCAGCATCGCGGCGTCGGCGACCGCCGTCAGGCCACCGGCACGACGGCGGTACAGGTCGAGCGTGCCGAGCCGGATTCCGCCTGCCTGCAACGGGAACGCGAACATCGCCGTGAGGCCTTCCGCCGCGGCCGCCGCGCTGAACCCCGGCCACCGCACACCGTCCGAACCGAGGTCGGCGACCAGCACCGGCGTGGCGTCCTGGAACGCCGCCACGCCAGGCCCTTCGCCCAGCGTGTACTGGATCTCTTCCAGCCGGGCGGCCCACTCGTCGCTGGCGCCGATCATCTCCTCGGCGCGTGCGTTGGCGCGCAAGGTCAACGCCGCGGCGCCCACACCCGGCAGGACGTGCAGGCAGGCCACGCACAACGCCTGGGCCAGCGCCGCGCGCCCGGAAACCGCGGACGTGAACTCCTCCACCGCCCGCGTGAGCCGATCCCGACGCTGCCCGTCCACCACCCGTGCCCTGACCAGGGGTCGCGCGGCCAGCCCAACCCGTTCCGACTTCAGATACGAACCTAGACCGGATCACGGCGGGTGCGCACCACGGGTCCGCAGCAGGTCAGTCGGTCAGCTGGTCGAGCGGAAGCCGCCGGGCCAGCACGTCCCCGGCCACGTCCACGACCGACCTGCCCGCGGCGAAGGAGTGCGCCCGCAACCGCAGGAACGCGTCCTCCAGACTGATCTTCAACTGGGCGGCCAGCATTCCGGTCGCCATGTTGACGTCCTGGTACGACGTCTCGAGCCAGATCTGTTCCTCCCTGCCCATCTGCTCGTTCTGGATGAGCAGCAGGTGAGAGGCCAGATCGGCGAGCAACGCCGCCTCGAAGACGAACTCGGCGGGCAGCACCCCTGACCGGCGGCGGTACAGCCCGAGCGTGCCGAGCAGGATCGCGCCGACCTGCAACGGGAAGTAGAACGCCGCCGCGAGCCCTGCGTCCTGCGTGGTCCCGGCGAACACGGGCCACCGCACCTCGTCGACGCTCAGGTCCGGAACCAGCACCGGGCCACGTGCCGCGACCGTCGCGAAGCCCGGCCCCTCGCCGAGCGTGTACTGCGCTTCCTCGATGCCCGCCGCCCACGGATCACTGGCGCCGACCAGTTCCTGGGCACGCGAGTCGCTGTAGAAGACCAGAGCCGCGCCGTCGACGTCCGGCAGCACGCGCACGCACACGGCGCTGAGGGCCTGTCCGAGTTCTGCACGCCCTGACGCCGTCCTGCACCTGAGCACCTGCTGTATGAGCCGGTTCCGGCGTTGCCCGTCCACAGCTTTCCTCTGGCCGACGGTCTTGCGTCGACTTCCAGCCTACGAATACCTGCTGGTCTTCGCACTTCACCGCGTCAGCGGGTCAGGGCAGATCCAGCTCGTCGTGGCGGCTCGCGATGATCTCGGCGAGCTGGACGAGCTTCACGTTCAGGTGCTGGGAGGAGTGGCGCAGCAGGTCGAACGCCTCGTCGGCGCTCAGTCCGCGACGGGCCATGAGAATCCCCTTGGCCTGTCCGATGACGTCGCGGGAGTTGATCGCGCGGCGCAGCTGCTCGGCCTGCAGGGTAGCGCTGTCGACGGCTTCGGTGTGCGCCAGCGCCAGGGACGCGTGTGTGGCCAGCAGCAACGCGACCGCCTGGTCCGTCTCGTCAAGGCCGCGCCGCTCACGGGAGTAGATGTTCAGCGCGCCGGACAACCGGGGCGACTCGACGTCGGGCAGCAGTGCCGTGGACAACACCGCGCCCATGCCCCGTTCGGCCGCCGCCGGGCCGAACCGCGGCCAGGACGACGCGGTGGCGAGATCGGGGGCGGACGCGACCGCGGGGCCCGCCGGATCCGCGACGTCGAGGCAGGGTCCTTCCAGCAGGTCGTACTGCAGCTGGTCGAGCTCGATCGCGATCTTGTCGGTCTCCACCGGGGTGTGGAACTTCCCGTCCCGTGACCGCAGGGTGACGCTGACCAGGTCCGCGCCGGGCACGACCTGCACAGCGGCGTCGACGACCTGCTGCAGCACCTCCCCCGCCGTGGTGGCGTCGAGGAGGGAATACGTCAGGGTGGCGAACTGCTGAGCCAGCGGCCCGAGCGGCGCCCCGTGATCGCGCAGGGGTGTCCGGCCGGACGCGAGCGCCTTCTCGGCATCGGCCGCGAACCTCATCCGGTCGAGGTTCCAGTCGTCGGCACTGGGGGGCATCTCTGGCACCTCGGATCGTCTCCTTCCCGTCCGGCGGAACACCGATGACGGCAGTTGGGCTGACCGGGTGCTGCACTGCTGAACCCCTGGCCCACGGTAGGCGATCCCGGCACGCGCTGCTGGCGGCCGACGTAGCGCTACTGCTGTCACAACTGTGACAGATACCGCCGGCAGAGGCAGAAGGGCAGGCCGGCTGGAAAGCCGGCCTGCCCTTCGTCTGGTTCCTAGAGCGTCACTTCAGCGTGTACGCCTGGACGACCGTCTGGTCGACGGATCCGTTGGCGTCACTGACCTTCGCCTTGAAGGACACCGACTTCGCGTTCTTCGGGTGCACCAGCGTGGTCAGCCACTTGCCGCCGGCCTTGAACACGAGGGTCCGCTGCCAGGTCTTGCCCTCGTCGTAGGAGACCTGGACCTGCGGCGTGCGGACGTCGGTGACGTCGGCCTTGGCACCGTTGCGCTGCACGGTCACCGGGATCGTGAGCACGCTGCCCGCCCTGGCCTGGTTGTGGTCGTCGAGCCTCGGTTCGAACCTGACCGCGAGCAGCGGCAGCACCTTCGGCTTGTCACCCGCGGCGGTCTCGGACGTGAACGTCCAGTCCGCCGTCACCTTCGACGACAACGGGACGCGGTTGCCCTCGGCGTGCAGCTGGTAGGTGGTCTTCGCCGCGGGCACCACCGGGGCGAAGAGGTTGCCCGGCACCGAGGACTCCGCGACGACCTTGCCGTTCGCGGTCAGCTTGGTGCTGCCGGTGCTGGCACCGAAGTCGATCGTCGAGTGCTCACCGGTGCCGTCGGCGAACAGCGGCGTCTGCACGAACAACTGGTCTCCCAGCCGAGCGCCCCACGCCGAGGTCCTCTCCGCCTGGACCGCGGGGAAGCCGGGGCCGAACACCGCGGTGTTCCACTGCTCGGTGCTCTTGGCGCCGCGCCGGAACGTCTTCAGGTTCGCGTCGTCGACGATGGTCGGCGGCGTGTTCGGGTCGACGTCCTCGACCAGGTACCGGCTCCACGCGATACCCGGCGTGTAGTACTCGGTCAGCTTGAACGGCAGCGGGCCGTAGACGCCGTTGTTGCGGCCGCCGGACGAACCGGGGACGCGGGCCTTGTGCGTGGCCTCGACCTTGGCCATGTCCCGTTCCCGGTCGTGCTGCTGGATCGCGGCGGGCAACCGCTCCTTGCCCGCGGTCTGCGAGTGGAACTGGTTCGGGCTGCCGTAGAAACCGCCCTCGGCGTTCTGCTTGGCGAACACGCTGCTGGCGGACCACACGAAGGCCGGGTCCGAGGTGGCCGACGGGTGGACGTAGAAGTCCTTCCAGTCGCGCGTTCCCCAACCGCTGCCAAACCCGAACTGCGGGGTCATGATCTGCACGGACAGCGACCCGCTCGCCTGCGTGACCTCCTTGTTGTCGACCGTGATCGACGGTTCGGCGGCGGTGCGGGCGTCGAAGGTCATGGTCTTGGCACCGGTGAACTCGACGGCCGGTTCGTAGGCCACGGTGAGCTTGCGGCGCGCGGCCGGGTCGGCGGGGACCGTGTCGAAGTACGTGCTCACGAAGTAGCGGCCCTTGGGCAGCCGGAGCTTCGCCGTGCCGGTCGGGGCGGCGCCGCTCACGAAGGTGCGTCCGTCGTAGCCGAGCAGCAGATAACGCCACGCGTCGGCGGGCTTGCCGTCGTGGCCGATGTAGTTGAGCGTGAGCTCGTAGCTCTCCTGCTCCTTGTGCACGCCGATCGGCACGCGCACGCCGTTGGACGCGACGACCGCGGCGCCGTAGAGGCCGTCCGGGCCCGCCACACGGGTGTCGGCGGTGACCGAGGCCTCCGCGGTGCCGCCCGCCGGGACCGTCAGCTTCGCCGGGGACACGCTGAACAGGCCGCTCGCCGCCGGCTTCTGCTCGGCGACGCTCAGGTCGAGCGTGAGCGGCTCGGCACCGGTGTTGCGATAGTTGATCTTCTTGGTGATCGGCTGGTCGTCGTCGTGCGGCCACTGGGCCGTGCCGAAGCTGACGCTGGCCGGCGTGGCGGACGGGGTAGTGGTGACCGCGCGGGCCACGTCGACGCGCCCGGCGCCCTGGTCGAAGACACCGGAGTCGGCGTAGGGCTTGGCGCTGTTCATCAGCGCGGTCTTGATCTCCTCCGGGGACCACGCGGGGTTCTTCGCCGCGAGGATCGCCGCGGCGCCCGCGACGTGCGGTGCCGCCATCGACGTACCGGACAGGGCCACGTGACCCTCGTCGACCGGGGTGCCGATGACGCCGTTCTTCGCCTTCGCCGCGACGATGTCCACGCCCGGCGCGGTGATGTCCGGCTTGATGGCGCCGTCACCAGTGCGAGGGCCGCGACTGGAGAAACCCGCCAGCTTGTCGTCGCGTTCGACCGCGCCCACGGTCAGCGCGGAGTCGGCGGCCGCGGGTGAGGCGACCGGGCCACCGGAGTTGCCCGCCGAGACCACGAACAACGCGCCGTGCTCCGCGGTGAGCCGGTTGACGGCCTGCGACACGAGGTCGGTGCCGTCGCTGGGAGCGTTGGTGCCGAGGCTCATGTTGACGACGTCGGCCTTGGTCGCGGCCCATTCCATGCCCGCGATGACGCCGGACTCGCTGCCGCCGCCGTTGTCGTCGAGCACCTTGCCGTTGAAGAGCTTGGCGTCCGGCGCGATGCCCTTGTACTTGCCGTCACCGGTGATCGTCGAGGCCACGTGGGTGCCGTGGCCGAACTTGTCGTCGGTGGTGGCGGCCGGCGTGAAGTTCTTCTCCTCCACCACGGCGCCCTGCAGGTCGGGGTGCGTGGAGTCGATGCCGGTGTCGAGCACGGCGACCGTGGCGCCGGAACCGGTGAAGCCCTGCTGCCACGCCTGCGGTGCGCCGATCTGCGCGGCACTGCGGTCGAGCGAGGCGGTGAGCCTGCCGTCGAGCCACACCTTGGCCGCGCCGGTCGCCCGTGCCGCCGACCAGAACCCGCCCTTTTTGTCGGCGGTGACGGCGTGGGCGCCGATGCTGGGCAACGGCTTCGCGTCCGCCGAACGCACACCCGCGCCGCCCTGGACGATCAGCGGGATCGTGGCGCGGTTCGCGTCGTCGTAGCCGGACCGCGCGAGCAGCGAGACGTCGAACAGCCGCTGGTCGAGCGTGCCCGCCGAGATCTGCGGCTGGGCGTCGAGCGGGATGACGTGCAGGTCGCCCCGGTCGTCGGTGTAGTGGAAGAAGCGAACGTCCTCACGGCCCTTCGCGGCCTGCGTCCGCACCTGCCCGTTGGACACGTGCACGAGGTCACCCGTGATCAACGTGACCGTTGTCGTCAGACCACCCGCGTCGACCTGCCGCGGTGCGCTGGTGGTCTCCCCCATGGCCGGAGGCACGGCCGCCGTGGTGACACCCACGGCGGCCGCCAGTCCTGCGGCGAGAATCGATTTCTTCAACGCGAACTCCCCATGTCCTGCGTCAGAGAGGGACGATGTTGCCCTCAGTGACAGAGATACAGCAGAGAGTTGTTCTGTTGCGTCATTTTGGGTGTTGTGCCCGAATGACGGCCCGGCCCACCGATTCGGCCTCGAGCAGGACCGGGGCAATCAGGGCAGTCGCTGTCCTCATGCGGTGCCACGCTCCCGCGCGTGATCGGACGATGGCACGGCCTGGTGATCGACTGCCCTGATCCACAGGCCCTCGCGGAGTTCTACGAGAAGCTGCTCGGCATGATCCGGGTCCAGGACGACCCCGGCTGGGTCGTCATCGGTGACGCCCCGGACCGCCCCGGCGTCGCGTTCGCGCGGGTCGAGAGCTGGCAACCACCGCAGTGGCCGAAGGAGTCGGCCCACATGCACTTCGACGTCCGCGTCGACGACCTGGAGGCGGCCGGCGAGAAGGTGCGCGAGCTGGGTGCGCGGAAACTCGACGACAGCAACAAGTTCCACGTCTACGCGGACCCGGCCGCCCACCCGTTCTGCCTGGTTTCCTCTTAGTCCCCAGCAGAACGAGTACCCACGGGCTCAGCGGCGCCGGGCGCGCATCACGTGCGCGTCGAGCGGCAGGGAGTGGGTTTCGACCAGTTCGAAGCCCGCTTCCGCCAGCAGGGCCGCGTAATGGGATTCGGTGCGCTCACGGCCACCGGTGTTGCAGAGCATGTGGATGTCCCACGGGATGGCGAGCGAGTCCACCTCACCGGCCTCCGGCAACAGGCGCTCGATCACCAGCAGTTCGGCGTGCGGGGGCATGTCCCGCGCGCACGTCGACAGGATCGTGCGGCACTGGTCGTCGTCCCAGTCGTGCAGCACGCGCGAAAGCAGGTAGATGTCGCCGGTGCCGGGCACCGAGCGCGTGAAGTCACCAGGCACCAACGTGATGCGGTCGGCGAGTTCGGCCAGTCGTGGTTCCGCGGCGGCCAGGGCGTTCGGCAGGTCCAGCAGTACGCCGTGCAGTGCCGGATTGGCGTGCAGGACCCGGGACAGCAGTTCGCCGTTGCCGCCGGCCACGTCCACGACGGTGCGGGCGCCGGAGAAGTCGACGACCTTGGTGACGCCGGTGAACATGGCGTTGCTCGCGGCCATGGAACCGTGGAACAGCTCGGACAGCACCGGATCCGTTGCCATGTGCGCGAAGTGGTGGGCACCGAACGCCTTGGCGTAGGACTCCTCACCGCTGCGGACGGACTCGGTGAGTTCGGCGAACGAGCGGTAGAACGGGCCGCCGTACATCAGGGCCAGCGGGCGCATCGAGCCAGCGAGGTCCGAGCGCAACAGCTCGCCCAGATCGGTCAGACTGTGCCGCTCACCCGACATGTGCACGACGCCGAGCGCGGCCAGGTAGCGCAGAAGCCTTGCCAGGCTTTGGGGTTCGGTGCCGGTGGCCAACGCCAGCGAGGGCAGGTCGGGCACGGTCGCGAGGTGGTCGAGCAGGTGGAGTTCGGCCGCGGTCGCGATGGCCTGCGTGGCCCAGGCACCGGTCAGCAGGCGCAGCAGTTCGGTGCCGGCGCACGACTCGCGCTGGTGCGTGGCCTGCAGCTGCGGGAACCGGCCGGTGGAGATCAGCTCCAGCCTGCGGAACGCCGGGTCGGCGCAGTGCGCGTCGCGGAAGTAGAGGACGGTGTTGTTCTCGTAGCCGTTGTAGCCACCGCCGTCGGGACGCATGGCGGCGGTGATCATCGTGCGCAACCCGCGCAGCAGCACCGGATCCGGGCGGCGGACGGCCAGCGCGACGTGGTTCTCGCGGCCGTGCAGGCGTTCGTCCTCGGCGATGTGCGCGAGCGACGGCGGCGTCACCATCACGAAGATCTCCAGCTCGCACGGCCAGCCGTTGCCGTCGGAGACGGGGGCGCGCAGGATGCCGATCTTCAGCTCCGCGACGGGCACCGAGTATCTGGCGCTCAGGCGTTCGCGGACGACCACGCTGGGGGTCATCGTGCCGACGTCGATGCCGTGCCCGGCGAGCTCGTCCGCCAGGCCGGTGAGGGTCTCCGGGAAGATCAGCAACGCCACGTGGTCGAGGCTGGCGTGCCGCGTCACGGCCGCGCGCTGGTCGGCGTCCAGGGACGGCACCGCGTTGGCGAGGGCCGAGTGGGTGTCGTGCGCGCCGAGGAGGGCCATCGCCGCGGTGAGGCGGTCGAGGTCGGCCGCGGCGAGAACGGGCGTGCGTGTCTTGGTCGAGATCATGGTGATGTTGGTTCCTCGAGCTCAGATGCCGACGTAGTGCTCGGCGAAGAAGTTCTGGTGGGCGCGGCAGTCGCGCAGGCTCTCGAGCCGGGCGCGCCGCAGAGCGCGGTGGAAGCCGTCCTCCTGGCTGTGCAGGAGATCGATCATCCAGCGCGAGAACTCCTGCGCCCGCCAGATGCGGGGCAGGCAGGTGGTCGAGTACGAGGTCAGCGCCTGCTCGTCGGCACGGGTGATGGCGTTGACGAGGGCGCGGGAGAGCACCTCGGCCTCCATGATCGCCAGGTTGGCGCCCTTGGCGGCGGACGGGCTGATCAGGCCGGCCGCGTCACCGACGAGGAACAGCCTGTCGTGCTGGATCGGGTCGGTGACCTCCGACCGCAGGCGCACGATCCGGCGTTCGGTGATCGGGCCCTGTTTGAGCTGCCCGAACTCGTCGGTCCGCATCCGGGTGTCGAGTGCGGCCCAGATCCGCTCGTCGGTCCAGGACTCCGGGGAGTCGCCGGGAGGGACCTGGAGGTAGTAGCGCGTCACCTCGGGGCTGCGCGCCATGTGGCCCGCGAACCCGTCGTCGTGGATGGCGTAGGTGACCGCGGCCATGCTCTGCGGGGCCTCCGCGAGCACCGCCAGCCAGCTGACGCCGTGGTCCTGGCCGTACCGCCGCCGAAAATCTTCAGGAATGGCCGTGCGGGTGATCCCGTTGCCGCCGTCGCACCCGGCGATGAACCGGCCGGTGGCCTCTCCCGGGCCGTTCGCGTCCCGGTAGCGGATGGTGGCGGTGTGCGGGTCGACGTCGGTGACGGTGACGCCGAACCGGATGTCACCACCCCGGTCCAGGTACTCCGCGATCAGGTCGGTGACGAGGTCCTGCTGGGGGTAGACGGTGTGCACCTCGCCCCTGCCGAGCAGGGCGTAGTCCAGCTCGAACTCGCCGTCCTCACCGCGGAACGCGCAGACGCCGTGTGAACGTCCTTTGTGGAGCATTCCGGCGCCGAGCCCGTGCTGCGTCAGCACCCTGGCGCTGTTCGGACCGAGGAACCCCGCCCTCGCCCTCGTCTGCACCTGCTCCCGGCTCGCCCGTTCGACGACGAGGGTGCCGATCCCCTCCGCGCGCAACAGGTTGCCTAAGACGAGCCCCGCCGGCCCCGCGCCCGCGATGAGCACGGTCGTGTGGTCGACCACGACTTCTGGTCCTCTCTCCGGATCGAGCCCGCGTCCGAGGCGGGCTCGTTGCGGCGCACTCGACAGGACCGGCCGTGGCAGGCGCGTGCGGCTCGCCGGAGATGTCGATCATGATCACTCCATCGTGTCGGCGCCGGGGTGACTTGTGTGGTTAGCAGCGACTTCATCACGTGTGCACGGCGTCGTGGAGGGGATCTGGCATTCTGCGCAAATGGCACTCCGGCAGGCGAGCGACTTCGCCCAGTTGTCCACCGAGATCAAGCAGGCAGGACTGCTTGCTCGGCGGCGTGGTTACTACATCGCTCGGATCACCGCGAACCTGCTGGTCTACGCGGGAGCGTGGGTGGCATTCGTGCTGGTCGGGGACTCGTGGTGGCAGCTCGCGGTGGCCGCGGTGCTCGCCGTGATGACCACGCAGCTGGCGTTCATCGGGCACGACGCCGGCCACAAGCAGATCTTCGCCTCCAAGAAGTGGAACGAGATCACCGGATACACCCACAGCGGGTTGGTCGGCGTCAGCTACGACTGGTGGGTCGGCAAGCACAGCCGGCACCACGCCAACCCGAACCACGAGGACGAGGACCCGGACGTCGACATCTCGGTGCTCGCGTTCACGCAGCGCCAGGGTGAGGCCAAGCGCGGCCCGTTGCGGTGGATCGCCTCGCACCAGGCCGCGTTGTTCTTCCCGCTGTTGCTGCTCGAAGGCTTCGCGCTGCACTGGCACTCGATCAAGCACTCGGGCCGCGAGCGCTTCCTGATGATCGCGAACGTCGTGGTGTACCTGGGCGTGGTGTTCTGGGTGCTGTCCCCCGTGTACGCGATCGCCTTCGTCCTGGTGCACCAGGCTTTGTGGGGCCTCTACATGGGAATCTCCTTCGCCCCCAACCACAAGGGCATGCCGGTGCTGTCGGCGGGGCACTCGCTCGACTTCCTGCGCAAGCAGGTGCTGACGTCGCGCAACATCCGCGGTGGCTGGTTCGTGGACTTCCTGCTCGGCGGGTTGAACTACCAGATCGAGCACCACCTGTTCCCGAGCATGCCTCGCCCGAACCTGCGGCACGCGCAGGTGATCGTGAGCGAGTTCTGCCGGCAGCACGGGATCTCCTACGCGCAGTGCGGCCTGTTCCGCTCGTACGGGTACGTGCTGGAGTACCTGGACGAGGTCGCGGCGCCGTTGCGCAGCAAGAGCAAGGCCGCCGTCTAAGACCCGCTGTCTGACTCCAGGCGCCCCAATTGTCCGAAAGTGGACAAAGGGTTCCCAAAAGGCTCGTCCGCTGTGCACAGCGCTGGTTTCCTCGGTTCCAGACCGAACTTGGGGGAACTTCATATGCGTAAACAACTCCTGGGCGTCCTCGCCGCAGGTGTGGCGTTGTCGCTCGTCGCCGGCGGCCAGTCCGCCGCCGAGCCCGCGGTGCAGGTGAGCCAGCCCGATCCGATGCTGGCTTTCCTGCCACCCGAGGCGCAGATCGACTGGGCCGCGGTGCACCACAACCGGGAATCGCGCAAGCAGTCACGCGCGGCCGCGAAGGCGAAGACCGCCGGACAGCCCCTGGCCTACACCGAGAAGGAGGCCACGGGCGCGCAGGGCGGCAACGACACGCCCGCCAAGGCCGAGCACGTGGCCGGGTTCGGCACCGGCCGGGGCAAGAACCCGAAGCTCACGCTCACCGGTGACCTCGCGAGCGACCCCACCGTCCCGGTGGTGCCGCCGTTCGCCGAGGTCAACGACGCGATCCCGCTCGGCAGCGACACCGGTGTGCCCGTCCGCGGCAGGGCCCTGCACACCAGCGGCACGATCGGCGACGGCCCGTACGGCAGCGGTGGCGACGGCTCCGGCGACCACGACTTCTACAAGCTGTCCGGTGGCACGACGGGCCTGTACGCGACCGTCGGGACGAACACGCCGACCGGTGACCTGGACACGTTCCTCGCCTCGTACGACGCGAACGGCGTGCTCATCACCCAGAACGACAACCTCATCGGCACCACGGACAGCCGGTTGCAGGTCTTCGTGCCCGTAGGGCAGGACGTCTACGTGATGGTCGCGGCGGCAGGCCCCGGCGCCATCCCGTCCGACCCGATGAAGCCGGGCACCGGCAAGAGGGCAGGCACCGAAGGCACGTACGACCTGACCATCGCGACCGGCGACGGCCAGGCGGACAAGGACTTCTTCTCCGTCGACCTGAAGGCGGGCGACGTGCTCGGCGCGTCCGCGGCGGGCAAGGCGACCAGGGTGATGGTCCACGACCCGGCCGGCCGTGAGGTCTTCAGTTCGTCGCAGGACATCAGCTTCCTGTACGCCGAGAACTCCCCGATGCCCGCCGGTGGCAACGCGGTCGCCGACTTCGTGGCACCGAAGGACGGCCGCTACACCGTCGGCGTCGAGAACGGCGAGGGCCGCTACGACGTCACCGTCGAGGCCTACCGTCCCGGCTCTGAGCTCAACCAGCGGCCCGAGGTGCTGTCGATCTTCCTCGACTTCAACGGCGCTCGGGTCAACACCCGGATCTACGCGCCCGAGCCCGGCACCGGTGGCAACCGGGACCTCTCGCCGCTCAAGAAGTTCCTGCCCGGCTGGGGTCTCACCGACGCCGACGAGAACGCCGTGATCGACTCCGTGGTCGCGACCGTGCGCGAGAACATCGAGCACGACCTGGCCGCCAAGGGCACCAACAAGCGGTTCGCCGTGCGCGTCCTCAACAGCCGCGACCATGCCGACCCGTGGGGCCAGCCGAACGTCAGCAGGATCGTCGTCGGCGGCTCGATCGCCGAGTCCGGCATCCAGACCGTCGGCATCGCGCAGTCGATCGACGCCGGCAACTTCGGCAAGGAGGAGACCGCGCTGGTGCTGCTGGACATCCTCAGCTCGCCCGCCGCGCAGTCGAGCGCCTCGCTGAACCGGTACATCACCCCGGCGAGCAACCGCGTCGCGTTCATCGGCAGGGCGATCGGCAACGTCACCGCGCACGAGGCAGGGCACATGTCCGGCAGCTGGCACCTGGACCAGTTCAACGAGGTGCCCAGCATCATGGACCAGGGCGGCAACCCGAAGGTGATGTTCGCCGTCGGGCCGGACGGCATCGGTGGCACCGCGGACGACATCGACCTCGACTTCACCGAGGACGTGCTCAACCCCAACGAGGGCTTCACCGGGGTCGAGGACACCCTCAACCGCACGGCGTGGGCGTACACCCGAGGCAACAACTGACGGTCTGATTCCCGCCAGAACCCCGGCGGTGATTCCGTCAGGCTGATCGGCATGGGATCACTCGAAGGGAAAGCGGCTCTCGTCACCGGCGGGAGCCGCGGCATCGGGGCGGCGGTGGCCGGCAAGCTCGCCGCTCTGGGCGCACGTGTCGCGGTGACGTACCAGAACACCAAGCCGGACAACGTGTTCGCCATCCAGGCGGACAGCGCCGACCCCGATGCCGTTGTCACGGCGGTGGACGAGACCGCCGCCGAGTTCGGCAGGCTCGACGTGCTCGTGAACAACGCGGGCGTGTTCCAGGTAGGACCACTGGAAGAGCTTGGCAGGGAAGAGTTCGACCACACGATGGCCGTGAACGTGCGCGCGCCGTTCCTCGCGGCGCGCGCAGCGGCACGGCACATGCGTGAGGGCGGCCGGATCATCAGCATCGGCAGCAACGTGGCGGTGTACGCGCCGTTTCCCGGCTTCGCCCTGTACTCGGCGAGCAAAACGGCGCTGATCGGGATGACCAAAGGACTTGCGCGCGAGCTGGGTCCGCGGGGCATCACCGCGAACATCGTCAACCCCGGCCCCACCGACACGGACATGAACCCGGCGGACGGGCCGATGGCGGACACGATCCGCGGACTGACCGCGTTGGGGCGCTACGGAAAGCCGGCGGAGATCGCCGAGCTGGTGGCGGCTTTGGCAGGCGATGCCGGTGCGTACGTCACCGGTGCGAGCATCAACGCCGACGGCGGCTTCACCGTCTGAGGTTCACCGCCGCCGAGGCCGGGTGCCCATGGCGCACCCGGCCTCGAACTACGCCCAGGTGACCGGCAGGGCGTGCACGCCGTAGATGTTCATGTCGGTCCTGAGCTTCACCTCACGGGCGGGAACCGCGAGCTGGAGGCTCGGGAAGCGGCGCAGCAGCCCCTCGAACCCGGCGCGCATCTCGATGCGGGCCAGCTGCTGACCGAGGCACTGGTGGATGCCGTGCCCGAAGGACAGGTGACCGCGCGCCCTGCGGTGGACGTCCAGCTCGTCGGCGTTCTCGAACCGCGCGGAGTCGTGGTTTCCCGCCAGCAGCGAGACGATGACCGTCGACCCCTCGCGGATCGTCTCCCCGCCCAGCTCGATGTCCTCTGCCGCGTAACGGAAGAAGATGTCGGCGACGGCCAGGTAGCGCAGCAGTTCCTCGACGGCGCCGGGGATCAGCTCGGGGTTCGCCCGCAGTTCGGCCAGCTGGTCAGGGTGCTCCAGCAACGCGAACGTGCCCAGCGCCAGCATGTTCGCCGTCGTCTCGTGGCCGGCGAGCAGCAGCAGGAAGGCCATGCCGACGAGTTCCTCGATGCTGAGGTCCTCGTCCCTGGCCAGGTCGGACAGCATGTCGTCCACCGGCTCGGCGCGCTTGCCGACGACCAGTTCGGTCAGGTAGGTGTGGATCGCCATGTACGCGGCCATCTTGTCTTCCAGGTTCACCTCCCGCTCCATGAACTTGGAGGAGTTGACCTGGAACGTCTCGCGGTCCGCGTACGGAACCCCGAGCATCTCGCAGATCACCAGTGACGGCACCGGAAGCGCGAACTCCTTGACCAGGTCGACCGGCGGGGTGAGCCTCGCCAGCTCGTCCAGCTGCCGTTCGGTGATCTCGATGATGCCCTCTTCCAGGGCCTTCATCCGCTTCACGGTGAACGCTCCGGTGAGCTTGCGCCGCAACCGGGTGTGGTCCGGCGGGTCCATGCTGATGAACAGTCCCGGCGTCTGCGGGGACGGTTCGGTCTGCTCCGGCATGCCGGGGGTCGGGAACGGGACGTGCAGGATGCCGAGGTCCTGACGGTTGCTGAACCTGACGTCGGCCAGGACCTGCCGGACCTCGTCGTAGCCGGTGACGAGCCAGCCCTCGTGGCCGTCGGGGAAGAGCATCGGGCTGACCGGCCGGGTCGACCGGAGCTCGGTGACCCGGCTGGGCGGGTCGAACGGGTTCACGTCGCGTTCCATGGGAAGGCCGTTCTGCATGATCGGTGACTCCTTCAGCGGGTGGATTCGCGGTTGAAGAGCTTCTTGGACCAGAGGTAGCCACCGACGCCGATGACGACGCACCAGGCGAAGGCGATGTAACCGCTGTTGCCGATCGGCGTGCCCATCAGCAGGCCGCGCAGAGCGTCGATGAACGGGGTGAACGGCTGGTACTCGGCGAACCAGCGCAGTGCGGTCGGCATCGAGTCGGTGGGCACGAAACCGTTGCCGAAGAACGGAAGCAGGATCAGCGGCAGGCCGACGTTGCTCGACGACTCGACGGACTTGCTCGCCAGCCCGAGCGCGGCGGAGAACCAGATGAGCGCGAACGCCATGGCCACCAGCAGACCGGCCAGCGCGAGCCATTCGACGAAGTTCGCCTGCGGACGGAAGCCGATCGCCACCGCGACACCGAAGACGAACGTCATCGCGAGAACCGTCTGGACGAGGCTGCCGACCACGTGTCCTGTTAGGACGGACACCCGGGCGATCGCCATGGTGCGGAAGCGATCCACGATGCCCTCGGTCATGTCCATCGCGATCGAGATGCTCGTGCCCTGCACCGCCGCGGTGATCGCCATCAGGATGATCGTCGGCGTCACGTAGTTGAGGTACTCCGCACGCCCGCCGGACGGTCCGCCGAGACCGGCACCGAGCGTGCCGCCGAAGACGTAGACGAACAGCAGCAGGAAGACGACCGGCATGATCAGCAGCTGGAACGTCATCGACGGGTAGCGGATCATCCGCTTGAGGTTGCGGCGCACCATCGTCGCCGAATCGTTCAGCACGTAGGTCATGGCTGGGTCACCTTCTCGGAGTCGCCGGTGAGGGCGAGGAAGACGTCGTCGAGGTCGGGCGTGTGCATGCTGAGCGAGTCGACCAGGACCGCGTTGTCGTCGAGCCGGTCGAGCAGTGCCTTGAGCGAACGGACGCTGCCGTCGTTCGGCACCCGCAACGCGAGCGCCTCACCGTCACGGCTCGCGTTGCTCACGATCCGCGTGGCGCTTTCGAGGTGGCGGGGATCGGTGAACTGCAGCAGTACGTGACCGCCGGGGATGCGGCGCTTGAGCTCGTCCGCGGTGCCCTCGGCGACGACCTTCCCCTTGTCCAGCACCGCGATCCGGTCCGCGAGCTCGTCGGCCTCGTCCAGGTACTGGGTGGTGAGGAAGATCGTGACGCCGTCCGCCACGAGCCGCCGCACGATCTCCCACATGCCGCGGCGGCTGCGCGGGTCGAGCCCGGTCGTCGGCTCGTCGAGGAAGATCACCTCAGGTGAACCGGTCAGCGTCATGGCGAGGTCGAGCCGGCGCCGCATGCCGCCGGAGTAGGTGGACGCGGACTTGTCGGCCGCGTCCACCAGGTCGAACGTCTCCAGCAGCTGCTCGACCTTGGCCTTGCCCTGCGCCCGGCCGAGGTGGTGCAGGTCGGTCATCAGCTTCAGGTTCTCCCGGCCCGTCATCAGGTTGTCGACGGCGGAGAACTGGCCGGTGACACCGATCGCGGCACGGACCGCGTTGGGATCACGAGCGACGTCGTGACCCGCGACGGTCGCGCTGCCGCCGTCGGCCCTGATGAGCGTGGACAGGATCTTGACCATGGTGGTCTTGCCGGCGCCGTTCGCGCCGAGCAACGAGAAAACGGTGCCGCGCTGGACGTTCAGGTCAACGCCCTTGAGCACTTCGTTGTCACCGTAGGACCTGCGCAGTCCGGTTGCCTTGATCGCGTTCATGGAGTTCCCCTCAGGCACGGCGGACGGAGATGTCGCCGAAGGACGTGTGGGCGGTGACCTTGACGGTCTGGACGGAGTTGCCGGGCCCGTCGCTGCCCTCGAGCGTGTTGGTGACGCGGCCGAACCCGGTCTTGACGTCGAGCCACGCGGCGGTCCCCTGGGCGATCCCGAGCTCGATGCCCCCCATCGCGGTGTTCAGCGTGACGGTGTCGCGGACGACCTCGGTCACGGCGATGGATCCCATGGCGGTCTTGGCTTCCACGAGACCACCGGCCCGTTCGACGTTGATGTCGCCGTTGGCCGACCGGGCCCGCAGTTCGCCGGTGACCGAGCCGACCTCGATGTGACCGTTGGAGTTCTTGACGACCAGCCCGCCGTCGACCGTGCCGATGCGGATGTGGCCGCTGCCGGTCTTGACCTCGGCGTTGCCCTTGACCGCGCCGATGTTGACCTGTCCCGCGCCGGTGTCCACCTTCAGCGGGCCGGTCCGGTCGAGGTGGATGTTGCCCGCGGACATGTCGACCTCGGTCACGCCCAGCACACCAGTGGTGCGGGTGCTGCCGGCCGTCACGTCGACGTCCACTTTGGACCCGGTGGGCAGCTCGATCACGATGTCGACCGACCTGGTCTTCTTCGAGAAGTCGAACGTCCGCTTCTGCCCGCGGATCATCAGCGTGCCGTCGGCGTAGTCGACGCGGGTCTTCTGCGCGGCCTCGGTGTCCGAGGAGTCGGACGGGTCGGACGGGCGCACGTCGACCCTGGTGTCGGTGCGGTCGGTCGCGACGATCTGGACGTAGCCCGCGTAGACGTCGAGCAGTACGGAAATCGGTTGTGGCGTGTCGAATTCAGGCATGGCTGTCCCCTCAGAAGGTGGTGGAAGTGCATCCCCGCAGGTCGGGGCGATGTGGTGCGAGCGCGGTGGTTAGCGGACCCAGCCGACGAAACGCTGGGAGGCGGGGATGCCCCCGGTCAGCGTTTCGGCGACGGACTCACGCTTCGGCGCCAGCTGGGCGGAGGCGGCCCGCACCAGCCAGGCGTTGGCCGAACGGCCCTCCTTGGCAGCGGCCTCGTCGATCGCGGCCTTGAGCTGTTCGGGAAGACGGACGTTGATCCGGACGGTGGCGCCGTCCTCGAAGCCGGCCACGTCCTCGGCGGGTGCCGCGACGGGTTCCGGCGCCGCGGCGGCCGGCTGTTCCACCGGCCGGCGCGTCACGACGAACTTGGGATCCCGGCCCCGCAGCAGCACCTGCACCGAGTCCGGCGCCAGGTCCGCGGTGATCTCGTCGGCGGCGGCGGACAGCGCCTCGAGCAGCGCCAGCCTGATCGCCGACTCCATCGACACGGTCAACCGCTCGACCAACGCGTTTGCCTCGTCACCGCCGGTCTCGACGGCGGTCAGCAGTTCGCGACCGAGAGAAGCCACGTACGGGGTCAGATCCATGGCACCACTATGGCACACGGTGGCACCACCGGCAAGCAATTCTGGCTCAGCTTGGCATCAAAGTGGCTCACCGCAGGTCAGGGGCCTGGTCGAGGAAGGTGACAGTCTCCGAGAGGGGCCGTGCTACCCATGTCAACCGAGACCCGAAGGGGGTCGTCTACCTGGATGTGCAACGAGAACTGAGCGCCGATTTCGACCGGTTCGTGCTCGACCGGTCGACCGCGCTGCTGCGCACGGCCGTGCTGCTGGTGGGGGACGTCGGCCACGCCGAGGACATCCTGCAGACGGCGCTGATGCGGTTGGCCGCGCGCTGGACGTCCGTCCACACGGCACCGGAGGCGTTCATCCGGCAGGTGCTGGTCAACCTGGCCCGCGACCGGTGGCGACGGGCCCGCAGACGGGTGTCCGAACAGCAGCTGACCAACGTCGACGTCATGACCGGCGGCCGCGATCCCGCCGACAGGGTGGCCGATCGCGACGCGGTGCGGCGGGCATTGGCGAAGTTGCCCAGACGACAACGGGAGGTGGTCGTGCTGCGGTTCTTCGCCGAGCTGTCGGTGGCGGAGACCGCAGAGGCGCTGCGCACTTCCGAAGGAACCGTCAAGGCGCACACGAGCCGGGCGGTCGCGCGGCTGAGGGAGCTGCTGGGCGAGAAGATCACGGAGAACGCTCATGGTGTCTGACAACGAACTGCTCGACGACGTGCGCACCGTGCTGCGCGCCGAGGTCGCGAACGTGACCGCAAACCCCGCCGAACTGCTGGCCTCGGTCAGGCGCAAGCGGTCCCGCCGGCGCTGGCCGTGGCTCGCGCTTCCACTGGCCGCCGCTGCAGCAGCCGCCATCGTCCTGGTGCCCGGCCAGCAGCCCGCCGCGCCCGTGGAGATCGCGCAGGTGCTGGAGCGGACGAACACCGCCCTCGACGGCGTGCGCGGCATGGTGATCCACGAACAGGCGACGGCGGGTGAGGGCGAGAAGTACTTCGAACCAGGCGAGCGCGGGCTGAGCGAACGGTGGCACGCCGCCGACGGCAGCGCGTTCCGGTACCGAGCTACGGTGGACGGCAGGACGATCGTGGACCTGAGCCGCTCGGCCGCCGGGGACGTCTTCGTCGACCACCGGACGCGGACCTACCGCGCCCGGCCCGGCGAGACCCCGGACGACGAGGTCTGGACGCCGGAGAAGATTCAGAAGGCGATCGAGGACGGCCGCATCACCGTGACCGGGCCGGGCGAGGCGATCAACGGAACCCAGACCGTGCGGCTGCACGTCGCCGCACGCAAGCCGGAACCCGCGCTCGAGATGTGGGTGGACGCCACCACCTACCTCCCGATGCGCTGGCTGCTGGCGCAGGACGGGGCGACGCCGTTCGACGTGACGTGGCTGCCGCCGACGCCGGAGAACCTCGCGCAGCTCAGGACCCAGATCCCGGACGGGTTCACCGAGGTCGAGTGAACTGCTGAGGCCCTCACCTCGTGAGGGCCTCAGCGAAAGCCGCCAGCGTCGGCGTGCCCTTCTGCCGATCCAGCACCGCGAACACCACGTGATCGAAGTACCGGTTGTCCCGCAACGCGGACCGGAACGTCTCAGCCACGACCACGGGGTCGTTGCCGAAGACCCCGCAACCCCAAGCGCCCAGCACGAGCCGCCGATGCCCGTGCGCCGCGGCGACGTGCAGCACCCGCACAGCACGCTGTAGCAACGCGGCGGGAATGCCGTCGGCCCGCTCCGGCTGGTTGCTCACGATCGCGGACCGGTTGGGCGCCGCGGCCGTCAGGAACGACACCTCGTACGGCTCCGCCAGCAGCGTTCCCTTGTCGTCACGGAAGACCGGCACCCGTGGCGAGTAGATCACCCGGTCGCTGTAGGTGAGGTCGTCGTGCGCGCGGTGGTACCGGTAGAAGTCGCCCGCCGCGAGCAGACAGGGGTAGAGCGCCGACGCCCGCGCGACGCTCTCCTCCTGAGCCTGGGCACCGTTCAGAAACCCGCCACCGGGATTGCGCGCGGAAGCGAAGACCAGGCCGGCGATGTCACCACCAAGCCGGTGCGTCGCCTCCAAAGTGGACTCGTTCGTCACGTCCACCCGAGCCGGCTCCCCCTGGGCGGGCAGGGACAACACGTCCTCCGGCAAATGGAGCCGCGTCCCCGCCACTGCGGATTGGACGGCGATCGAGACCTCACCCGTCGCAGTGGAGTAGGACCCTCGCTCCGAGATCTCAACGGTGTCGCGGGCGATCGCCCGCAGCCTGCTGCTCATGATGAAGCCAACTATCCCAAACCCGCCAAGCGGATTTCAGGCCTCAGATCCGCGCATAGACCTCAGCCACCGCCCCGAACGCCGCCTTGGGCTCCCACTTGCCGTCCTCGAGAACCTTCACGATCCCCGGACTGGCCATGTCGAAGTCGCGGCTCGGATCGTCCGGCCGATGCGTGAAGTTGTTGAGCGCGAACATGTACACGAACGCCCCATCCACACCCTCGGCCTCGAAGATCTCCAGCAGCTCCCGCAAGTACCCGGCCTGCTCGTCCTCGTCACGGACATACCCGTCCTTCACCCGGACCGGCAGCCCGGCCTCGTCGAGCTCGACGATCTCCATGCTGCGCGGCGCCACCGCCCCCGACCCATGCCAAGCAGCCGTCCCGAACCCGGTGACAGCGACCGGCTTCCCTTGCGCCACAACGTTCCGGACACCCGCCGCAAACTGGTCGGCCACCTCAGCGGACCGGATCAACTCGAACGACATGACGTCGAACAACTCCCAGTCAACCCGCTCAAAGGGGATGCACGCATACGTGACCTTGCCCCGAAAGCGTTCCCTGACAACAGCCACCGCCCGCACCAGGAACTCGTTGAGCCGCGCACTGGCCTCCAGCATCCCCTCAGCATTGCCGAGCAGTCGCGTGACCCGGTCCAGAACATCATCCCCAGGCAAGAACCCGTCGTTCATGATGCTCAACTCAACGCCCGCGACGAACACGACCTCGGCCCCACCAGCCCGAACGAGCTCCGCCCGCCGCGCACACTCCGCGAACAGCTCGAGGATCGCGTCAGGCGTCAACTCCAGCGGGTAAGGCGAGAACCACACCTCCAACCCGAGGTCGGCAGCCACGCGAGCACCGAGCTCCAACCGCTCCGGATCACCCCCGACCAGGTGAACAGCGTTGCAGTGCAACTCATCCCGGATGACCGTCAAATCCCGCCGAACCACCTCGAGATCAAACTCCGGCACCGAGTTCTCGCCATGACGAACAAACCCGGTGTCGTACGCAATGCCCTTGGCACGCATGAGCGCCCCCTTCCGTTCTCGACCCCTCGAGACTAGAAGATAAAAGTGCGCGCACGCAAGTTTGCGCCCGCGAAACCTACGACGGCCACACCAGCAACACCGGGCAAGCAGCATGATCAACAACAAACCGGGTGGCCGCCCCCAGACTGCGCGGCCCGGCATGACCAACGTCCCCATCACGACACAAGATCAGCAACGATGCCTCCCGAGCCGCCGCGACAACCTCGTGCTCAACCCGCCCCACCCGCGCCGAAGTCGCACACGGCACCCCAAGCCGTTCGGCGGCAACCTCGAGCAACCGAACCGAATGATCCGCGGCCAGCCCATCGACCCGCGTCCCAGGGTCCAACGACGGATGCCTCCCGAACAGCCCGGCAAACGCCCCATGCGCCGCCCCAGGCACATCGCGATCACTCACGTGCAACAACAACATCTCAGCACCGCTGTACGCCTTGGCCGCATCAACGCAGTCCTGCCAAGTGTCATCGGCGATCCACACCACCACCGTCACCGCGTCACCCTCCAATCACCTGCAAGGACAACCACAACGCCACCACAGCCCCCACCAGCGTCGCAGGCACGGCAAGCACTCCGAGCCTCGTGAACTCCGCCAAGTTCACCTCGGTGTCGTGGTCATGCACGATCCGCCGCCACAACAACGTGGCCAACGACCCGGCATAAGTCAGGTTGGGCCCCAGATTCACCCCCACCAACACCGCCAGCACAACCCCAGCCCCCATAGGCGCCACCAACGGCAACAACACCAGCACCGCAGGCAAGTTGTTGATCACATTCGCCAGCACCGCAGCCACCGCGGCCACCCCCAGCAACGCCAACACCCCGTTGCCCCCAGGCAAAACATGCCGAAGCACCCCGTCCAGCCCGTTGTCCACAACGGCCCGAACCACAAGCCCAAGCCCCAACACAAACGCCAAAAACGGCACCGAAGCCGCCCGCACCACCTTGCCCACCGTCGCACGCCGACGCCCCAACGCCCGGCCAGCCATCACCAGCGCACCACCACAAGCGGCCCAAGCCGGATCAACCCCGGTAGCCGAAGCCACCACGAACCCCACCAACGTCAACCCCACCGTGGCCAACGCGAACACCGGCACCTCCCCCACCTCCCGCTCAGCAGGAGCATGCACCGGCGCATCAAGGTCAGTGCGAAAAAACCGCCGAAACACCAAGTACTCAACACCAACAGCCACAACCCACGGCAACGCCATCAAGCCCGCAAACCGCGTAAAACTCAGCCCACTAGACGCAAACGCCAACAGGTTCGTCAGGTTCGACACCGGCAACAACAACGACGCACTGTTGGACAAGTGCGTGCACGCATACACATGCGGCTTGGCCCGCACCCCAAGCCGAGCCGCAGTGGCAAACACAACGGGCGTCAACAACACAACCGTCGCATCCAGACTCAAAACGGCCGTAGTAACCGACGCCGCAACAAACACCCCGCCCAGCAACGTCCGAGGCCGCCCACCAGACACCCGAGCCATCCACTGCCCACAAGCCTGGAACAACCCTTCATCGTCACAAAGCTGAGCAAGCACCAAGATCGCAGCCAAAAACCCGATAACAGGCCCCAACCGCACAGCCTCATCAACCGCATGCTCAAAAGGCAGCGCCCCAACCACCACCACAAGCACCCCGGCCGGCACCGCCACAGCCGCCTCAGGCCACCCCCAAGGCCGAACAACCGCACAAACCAACACAGCCACCAGCAACAACACCGACAGCGCCAGCACAAATCCTCCCAAGCCGGCACTCCGGCCCCCCATTCTCAGCCGCCGCCACCCCAACAGCCACCCGAGCAAGCCCCCGCGAAGCCGCAGGCGAGCCACCGATGGCGAAGCCGAGGCGCCTTAGGCGACGGCGAAGCCGAGCTGCTTGAAACAGCGCTCCGGGTGGGGTCCCGTCACGAGTCGTGCCTCAGCACTCGCTGCACCTGAGGAGGGGTGTCAAACGGACACGCTTTTCGTC
>NZ_JBSGXZ010000070.1:0-25324 GCF_053610285.1 Lentzea sp. NPDC054927 | reverse complement strand
GGGGGTGTGTTTTGTTTTTTTTTTTTTTAAAACCACAACAACTATGGGGTGCTGTCCCAAAACCCCCCACACCCGGCCCCCCCCCCCCCACCCCTCCTCAGATGCAGCAAAAGCTGAGGCACGACTCGTGACGGGACCACCCACCGGAACCTTTGGTTTCAGGCAGCTCGGCTTCGCCGTCGCCACAAGCAAAAAAGCCCGCCCGGAGTGTTCCGGGCGGGCTCTTTTTGTGGTGTTAAAGGGTTCTGGTCACCTTGTTCAGGCCTCGGGGGCTGTCCGGGTCGCCGCCGCGTGCCAGTGCCAGGCCGTGGGCCAGGCGTTGGACGGGGAGGATTTCCAGTACTGGGGCCACTTCTTCTGCCGTCTCGGGGATCGAGATGGAGAGGGTGGCGCCCACCTTTTCTGATGCTGAGCCCACTGCGACCACGTCTGCGCCGCGTTGGTGGACCACGTCCAGGGCGTCGCGGATCGAGTCGCCGCCCTTGCCGAGGGAGGTGATGGCGAGGACTGCGGTTTCGCCGTCTACTGCGGCTACTGGGCCGTGTAGCAGGTCGGCGCCGCTGTAGGCGCGGGCTGCCAGGTATGAGGTTTCGGCCAGTTTGAGGGAGGCTTCCAGGGCTGTGGCGTAGGAGTAGCCACGGCCGGTGGTGAGGACTCGGTCCACGAAGCGGTAGCGGCGGACTGCTTCGTCGACGGTGGGGGTGCTGGCGTCGAGGGTTACCTGGGCCAGGTCGCCCAGGGAGGCGGCTGCCTCGCCGTTGCCGCCTCGGATGGCGTCGATGAGGAGATAGAGCGCCAGGAGGGTGGCGGAGTAGGTCTTGGTTGCGGCCACGGCGTGTTCTACGCCTGCTGAGACGTCCACCGAGAGTTCGGCGGCTGCGTTTAGTGGGGAGGACGAGGTGTTGGTGACCGCCACGGTCAGGGCGCCTCGGCGGCGGTAGGAGGCGGTGACTTCCAGGAGGTCTGGGGAGCCGCCTGACTGGGAGACGGTGACCAGCAGTACGTCGCGGAGGTCGGGTTCGGCGCCGTAGAGGGTCGTCGTGGAGGCCGAGACCAGGCCTGCGGGGAGTTCCAGCAGGATTTCGGTGAGGTACTTGGCGTAGATGGCGGCGTGGTCGCTGGAGCCGCGGGCTGCGAAGAGGACGAAGCGCGGGGCGCGTTCGCGGATTACGGCGGCTACTTCGGCGATGGCTGCGCGGGAGGTGTAGAGCGAGGAGAAGATCGACGGCTGTGCGGCGATCTCCGCTGCCATGTGCCGGCCTGGCTGGGGCGTGGTCATGTCGTGCCTTTCAGGATCAGCTCGGCCGCGGCTCGGAGGCTCACCCGAGAACCGCCGTGGGTGTCGATGCGGGCGACGCTGCCCAGGTCCGGACCCGGCACGCCGGTTTCGACGTGCACGACGTCCAAGCCCAGATTAGTTAAGTTTGTTACCAGTTGTCGAGCGCTGGTGTGGCGGTGGGCGTCTCGGGTCACGACCACAATCGTGCGGTCACCTGCGGTTTTCGCAACTTCTTCCGCGGTGACGTCTCGTGTGGCGATCACTTCGGTGCCTGGCAGCACGTCGCGCAGGTAGGGGCCCAGGCCCCAGGGGACGTCGCCCACTGCGATCGACGGGTCCACGACCAGGTCGACTACTACCGGGTCGGTACCGACATTAACTCGGCCACGGGCCTCGATGGCGCGTCGAGCGGCCGTGAGACCGATCTCAGCGTCGTGGGCGTCGACGGTGGACGGGGGGAGGCCCAGGGCCAGGGAGCGGGCGGCTGCCTGGGTGAGGCGTTCCTCGGAGAGTTCGCCTGACTTCACGGCGGCGACGATCGAGTCGATCAGCCACTGGAGGTCGTTGTCGTCCAGGGCGATGCCGCCGAGGCAGAGGGCGTCGACGCCGGCGGCCAGGGCCTTGACCGCGCCCATGGCCAGGTCGCCGCCTACTGCCTTCATGTCCAGGCCGTCGGTGATCACGGCACCGGTGAAGCCGAGTTCCGAGCGGAGCAGGTTGATGGCGTGCTTGTTCAGCGTGACCGGAGCGGTGCCCCACTCGGGGACGACCAGGTGGCCGGTCATGATCGAACGGACGCCCGCGTGCACGGCTGCCTGGAACGGGACCAGTTCTACGGCGCGCAGTTGTTCCTCGGTGCGCGGGAGGACCGGGAGTTGTTCGTGAGAGTCCTCAGTGGACGCTCCGTGGCCAGGGAAGTGCTTGGCGCAGGCGGCAACGCCCACGGCTTGCAGGCCTTCGACCCACGCGGCCACGTGCCGGGCGGCGAGCACCGGGTCCGAGCCGAACGCGCGGACGCCGATGATCGGGTCGTCCAGGGTCAGGACGAGGTCGGCGGACGGGGCGAGGTTCAACGAGATCCCGCACTTCGCCAGCCTGGCGCCGATGGACGCCGCGACCGACCTGGTGAGGTCCAGGTCGTCCGCCGCGCCCAGGGCGTGGTTGCCCGGCACCTCGGAGCCGCGGCCCGCGTCGAGACGCGTGACGTCGCCGCCCTCCTCGTCGATGCCGATCACCACGTCCGGGCGCACCGAACGCAGTTCGTCGCACAGCGCGGTCACCTGGGCGTCGTCGACGACGTTGCGCCCGAAGAGCACCACGCCGCCGAGACCGTCAGCGACCCGCCGTCGCAACCAGTCGGGGGCGGTCGTTCCGTGGAATCCGGGTAGCAGAACGGCTGCGGCCAACTGATCCACGCGTCATCCCTTCACTGCACCGGCGGTGACGCCGGCGACCATCTTGCGCTGGACGATGAGGAAGAACACCAGTGCCGGCACGGTGAACAGGACGGACGCGGCCATCGCGCCACCCCAGTCGGTGCCGAACGCGGTCTGGAAACCGGACAGCCACACGGGCAGGGTTTCCCTGTCCTGGCTGCGGATCAGCACCTTGGCGAACAGGAACTCGTTCCACGCCGTGATGAACGCGAACACCGAGGTCGCGACGAGACCCGGTCCCAGCAGGGGAAGCGTCACCTTCTGGAACGCGCCCCACCGGCCGCAGCCGTCGACCATCGCGGCCTCTTCTAGCTCCACCGGGATGCCGTTGACGAACCCGCGCAACGTCCACGCGCAGAACGGCAGCGTCACGGCGAAGTACACCAGGATCAGCGAGGAGAGGTGTTCGTAGAGCTGGAGATCCCGCATCATCAGGAACATCGGGATCAGCAACGCCTCGAACGGCGCCATCTGCGCGACCAGCATCAGCAGCACGAAGCTCTTGCGGCCGCGGAAAGCGAAGCGCGACATGGCGACCGCCGCGGTGATGCCGATGATGATCGCGGCGACGACCGCGGTCAGCGTCACCAGCAGGCTGTTGCCGAGCGAGGACAGGAAGCCCGGCTTGGTCCACGCCGTGACGAAGTTCGAGAACGTCACCGAGAACGGGATCAGGTCGTAGTCCGACGTGATCGTCGTGCCCTTGGGCTTCATCGCCGACGTGATCATCCAGTACGTCGGGAACAGGAAGAACAACGCGAGCGCGAGACCCGTGAGGTTCGCCGCAGACTTCTTGAGCATCAGATCTTGCCCTCCTCGGTCTGCAGCAGCTTGCGCAGGTACTGGAACGTGATCAGGCCGAGGATCAGCATCATCAGCACGGAGATCGCGGCCGCGACACCGAAGTGGCTCTTCGCGATGCCTTCCAGGTACTGCAGCACCGGCAGCGTCGTGCTCTCACCGCTGGGACCGCCCTCTCGGAACACCCAGATCTGGGCGAAGACCTTGAAGTCCCACAACGTCGACAGGAACGTCACCATCATCAGCAGCGACCGGATCTCCGGCCACGTCACCGCGCGGAACGTCTGCCAGCCCGTCGCTCCGTCGATGCCCGCCGCCTCGTAGAGGTCGCGGGGGATGCCGACGAGTCCGGCGTAGAGCGAGAAGGCGAGGAAGGGGATCGCCTGCCAGACGATCAGCAGGCCGACGACGGACAGCGTCGACGTGCCGGACGAGAACCACGAGTAGCCGGCGAACGAGTCGAACCCGAGCTGCACCAGCGTCTTGTTCAAGATGCCGTAGTTCTGGTCGAACATCCACTGGTACACCGTCGTGGACGCGAGGATCGGCATGGCCCACGCGCAGAGCATCGCGATCTGCAGAGCGATCCGCACCCACGGCGTGAGCACGCGCATCAGCAGCGCGATCCCGAGGCCCATGCCCACCGACGTCACGACGACGCCGACGGTGAAGACGATGGTGCGCAGCGAGACGGTCCAGAACCGCTCGTCCTTCAGCACCGTCACGTAGTTGTCGATGCCGGTCCACACGATCTCGCCGCGGACCAGTTCACCGAGGTTGAGCTGGCGGAAGCTCGTCACGAACACCGAGACGACCGGCCAGCCGATCAGCCAGAGGATCGCGATGAGTGCGGGAGCCAGCAGCAGGTAGGGCAGTGCCCAGTCGAAGGCACCGCCCCGGCGGCGGCGCTTGCGCGCCCCACCCGTCACGTCAGGCGGCAGCGCCGGAGGGATGTCCCCTGCCGGCGCTGCCGTTTCGGTCGTTTTGACGGCCGTCATCTCAGCTTGGCTAGGCCATGGCCTTGGTGATGGCGTCGCTCGCGTCCTTCGTCGCCTGGTCCAGCGTCTTCGCGCCGGTCAGGTACGCGGTCAGCGCATCCTTCAGCGGGTTCTGGCCCGCCTCGACGGCCGCCCACTTCGGCGTCACCGGGGTGACCTTGCCGCCGGGGGACGAGTCCGCCATGGCCTTGCCGATCGCGTTGCTGGCGAGCTTCGAGGTGTCCTTCGAGGTACCGGGCACAGCGCCACCCGCGGCGAGCTGGTCCTGGTAGTTCTTGGACGACAGCAGCGCGAGGTACTTCTTCGCTGCCGCGGAGTTCTTGCTGGCCGCCGGGATGGCGAGGTTCGAGCCGCCGAGGAACACCGGCGCGGCCGAACCGGCCTTCTTGGACGGGATCGGGAACGCCGAGGTCTTGTCCGCCAGGTCCGGCTTCGCCTTCACGGCGCCGCCGAGCTCCCACGGGAGGCCGACCATCATGCCCACGTTGCCCGTGCCGAAGACCTCCATCTGCTGGGGCTTCGCCTCGTCGATGTCAGCCGGGACCTTCTTGGTGGCCGACGCGTCGTAGAGCGCCTTGTAGGCCTCGAAGCCGGCCTTCGCCTGCGGGGTGTCGAGCGTGCCGGTCCACTTGCCGCCGTCCTGCTTGGCGATGTCGCCGCCCTCGTCCCAGATCAGCGAGAGCAGGAAGTACCAGGACTGACCCGGCAGGTACAGGGCCTGGAACTCCGGGTTGGAGGCGTTCGCGGCCTTGAGCTTGTTGATCGCGTCGATCCACTCGGCACGCGACGTCGGCGCCTTCGCGACGCCGGCCGCCTGCAGCAGGTCGGTGCGGTAGATCACGGTGCGGTTCGCCGCGTAGAACGGCACGCCGTACTGCTTGCCGTTCAGCGTCAGCGAGTCCTTGAGGCCACCCAGCCACTCGCCGCCGTTGAACTGGCCGGCGTCAGCGGTGAGGTCGGCCAGCGTGCCCTGGTCGGCGAAGCTCGCCGTCTGGGTGTTGCCGAGCTCGATGACGTCCGGCGGGGTGCTGCTGGCCAGCGCCGTGGTCAGCTTCTCCTGGATGCCGGTCCACTTCTGGACCTCGTACTTGACCTTGATCCCGTTCGCCGACTCGAACTCCTTGTTCAAGGCGTCGGTCAGGGTCGTCGGCGCGGAGCCGTCCATGAGCCACACGGTGATCTCTTTGGTCTCCGTGGTGCTACCGCTGTTCGTGCTCGTGCCACAGCCTGACACGGCCACTGCCAGCGCGGCGGCACCAGCAGCGAGTCCTCTCCAGCCCTTCACAATTCGCGCCCTTTCACCAAGCCCGGCACTCGGCCGGAACGTCCAAGTGGTGTAGACCAATGCGGAACAGCGTGTGCTGCGTCACCGGTCCTGTCAAGCGCGTTGCCAAAGCGTTGCGGAGTCCTCCGATCATTTTTGTGTCGAATGGCGGGGGTTCGAACGCACGAAACGACACGGACAAGGCATCCTTGTGTGGCGTGACGTGGAGTGCGAGGAGGAGGCCATGCTGGAGACGACGCCTGCATCAGGCGTGGACGCCAGGACGCGTGCACAACGCGAGCCGAAGTACTGGGGTCTCAAGCGGCACCTGCTCGACCTGTTGAGGGCGCTGCCGCCCGGCTCACCGATCCCGACGGAACGGTCGCTCGCGGCGGAGTTCGACGTCTCCAGGACCACCGTTCGCCAGGCGCTTGCCGAGCTGACGGTGGAAGGCAGGCTGCTCCGCGTGCAGGGCAAGGGCACCTTCGCGGCGGAACCCAAGGTCGCCCAGAGGTTGCAGCTGTCTTCGTACACAGAGGACATGCGGGCCCAGGGTCGTGTGCCGTCGTCCAAGCTCATCGAAGCTTCCGAGATGCCCGCGGAGGCCGAGCTCGCCCGGCTGCTCGGCGTACGTCCCGGTGCCAAGGTGCTGCGACTGCACCGCCTGCGCCTGGCGGACAACGAGCCGATGGCCATCGAGACCACCCACCTGGCGCTCGGCCGGTTCCGCGGGTTGCGGCGCTACCTCGCGCCGGGGGCCTCGCTGTACCAGGTGCTGTCCGAGCGGTTCGGTGTCGAGATGGGACACGCCGAGGAGACGATCGAGACCGCTCTCGCCTCGCCAGAAGAGGCAGAGCTGCTCGGTGCGGACATCGGACTGCCGATGCTGCTGCTGTCGCGGCACTCGTACGACACCGAGGGCAGCCCGATCGAGTGGGTGCGTTCGGTGTACCGGGGTGATCGCTACAAGTTCGTCGCCACGCTGAACAGGCCGTCTTGATCGCCTGGGGCACGCCACGCGCCCGCTGGGTGCTGGCGACGACGATCCTCGGCTCGGGCATGGCGATGCTCGACGGGACGATCGTCAACGTGGCGCTGCCCCGGATCGGCGCGGAGTTCACCGCGTCGGTCACCGACCTGCAGTGGATCCTGAACGGCTACATGCTCGCGCTGGCCTCCCTGATCCTGGTCGCGGGATCGCTGGGGGACCGGTTCGGCCGGCGCCGGGTCTACGTGATCGGCGTGATCTGGTTCGGCGTCTCGTCGCTGCTGTGCGGCGTCGCGCAGGACGTGCCGATGCTGGTCGCCGCGCGCGTGCTGCAGGGCGTGGGCGCTGCTCTGCTGACGCCGGGTGCGCTGGCGATCCTGCAGTCGTCGTTCAACCGGGAGGACCGGTCGCGCGCGATCGGCGCCTGGTCGGGTCTGGCCGGCGTGGCCACCGCCATCGGGCCGTTCGTCGGCGGGCTGCTGGTGCAGGCGTGGTCGTGGCGGCTCGCGTTCCTGGTGAACCTGCCGGTGGCGGCGCTCTGCGTGTACCTGGCGCTGCGGTTCGTGCCGGAGTCCCAGGACGACGAGGCGGGCCACCCCAACTACCTCTCGGCGCTGGTCGGCGCGGTCGGGCTCGCGCTGCTGACCGGTGGCCTGGTCGAGCAGTCCTACCTGGTGGCAGGGCTCGGGCTGGTCGCGATGATCGCGTTCGGCGTGGTCCAGGTGCGGTCGCACGACCCGTTGGTGCCGCCGGAGCTGTTCCGCAACCGGACGTTCCTGGTCGCGAACCTGCTGACGTTCCTGGTCTACGCGGCACTCGGCGGCGTGATGGTGCTGCTGGTGCTCCAGCTCCAGGTGTCGCTCGGCTACTCGCCGACGGCGTCCGGCCTGGCCAGCGTGCCGCTCACGATCATCATGCTGCTGCTGTCGTCGACCTCGGGGAAGTTCGCGCAGCGCTACGGCCCGCGCTGGCAGCTCGTCCTCGGGCCGATCGTGATCGGTCTCGGGATGTTGCTGCTGCGCAACGCCGCTCCCGGCTCGAGCTACCTGACCGGCGTGCTGCCCGGCATCGTGGTGTTCGCGCTGGGCCTCGCCGCCGTGGTCGCGCCGGTCACCGCGACCGTGCTCGCCTCCGCGCCTGATCACCACGCGGGTGTGGCGTCCGGCGTCAACAACGCCGTGGCGCGCACAGGCAGCCTGCTGGCCATGGCCGTGCTGCCCGCGGCGGTCGGGTTGATGGGCGAGGACTACACGAACCCGGCGGTCATGACCTCCGGGTGGCAGATGGCCCTCGTGCTGTGCGCGGTGGCGTCGATCATCGGTGGTGTCCTCGCGATCGGCGTGGACAACCGGGTGCTGGCCGCGGCACCGGACCAGCAGGAGGCGCCGCACCCCGGCGAGTGTCTGCACTGCGGCGTGGAGGGCCCGCCGACGCACATCCGTTCAGGTGGCGAGAAGGCGCGCCAGTAGCTCGGGATCGACGTTGCCGCCGGACACGACGGCGACCCCGGCACCCCCGAGTTTGGCTTGCGCCGCGACCGCGACGGCACCGCTCGGTTCGGCGATGAGCCGTGCCCGGCGGACCAGGCCCGTCATGGCGCTGAGGATCTCGTCCTCCGACACCGTGATCACGTCGTCGACGAGCTCGTTGATGTGGGCCCAGGTGAGTGCCGACGGCTCGTCCCTGAGGGCGTCAGCGACCGTCTGAGCGCGTTTCAGGGGGTCCCAGCGCACCAGTTCGCCCGTTTTGAGCGAATCCGCGATGTCGGCGGCCAGTTCGGGTTCCGCGCCGATCACGCGGACGTCCGGGCGCAGCGACTTGATCGCGGTGGCCACGCCGGAGATCAACCCGCCGCCGGACATCGGCACCACGACGGCCTCGACGCCCGGCAGGTCCTCGAGGATCTCCAGGCCGATGGTGCCCTGACCGGCGATCACGTCCGGGTGGTCGAACGGCGGGATCAGCGCCGCGCCGCGTTCGGCGACCAGGGCCTCGGCGCGCTCGACGCGTTCGGTGATGCCGACGATGAAGACCTCGGCTCCCAGCGCCTTCGTGGCCTCGATCTTGACCGCCGGGGTGTTGTCCGGCATCACGATCGCGGCCGGCACGCCGTGCAGCCTGGCCGCGAACGCCACGGCCTGGGCGTGGTTGCCGCTGGAGTACGCGACCACGCCTTTCTCGCGATTCTCCAGGCGTGCCAACGCGTTCAGCGCGCCGCGGAGCTTGAACGCGCCGATCGGCTGCAGGTTCTCCGGCTTGATCCAGCCCGAGCCGTACGGCAGCAACGGCGTGCGCACCACGTGCGGTGCGATGACCGTCGCCGCCGAACGGACGTCTGAGAGCGTGATCATCCGAGGATCGACGCGAGCAGGGCAGGCTCGATGTTGCCGCCGGACACCACCGCGACGGTCGGACCGGCCGGCAGCTCGCGGTTCAGGTACGCGGCAACGGGAACGGCGCCGCTCGTCTCCGACACGACCCGCGTGCGGCGGGAGATCTGCTTCACCGCGTCCCGGATCTCGTCCTCGGTGACGGTCACGACGTCGTCGACGTACTCGTGGATGTGCGCCCACGTGAGCTCGGAGGGCTCGGCGCGCAGGCCGTCGGCGTTGGTGCGGGCGCGGTCGTGCGCGTCCCACCGAACCAGCGAGCCCGCGGCGAACGAGGCGGCGGTGTCGGCGGCCAGCTCCGGTTCGACACCGATCACGCGAACGTTGGGGCGCAAGGACTTCACGGCCGTCGCGATGCCGGAGATCAGTCCGCCGCCGCTCACCGGGACCAGGATCGTGGCCACCTCGGGCAGGTCGGCGCAGATCTCCAGGCCGATGGTGCCCTGGCCGGCGATCACGTCGGGGTGGTCGAACGGCGGGATCAGCGTGGCGCCACGTTCCTCGACCAGTTCGGCGGCGCGCGACTCGCGTTCGGTGATGCCGACGACGAACACCTCGGCGCCGTGCGCGCGCGTCGCGTCGATCTTCAGCTGAGGTGTGTTGTTCGGCACGACGATCGCCGCCGGCATGCCCAGAATCTTGGCGGCGTAAGCAACTGCCTGCGCGTGGTTACCGCTCGAGTACGCCACGACACCGCGGGCGCGGTCCTCGGAAGGTATGCGGGACAACGCGTTCACCGCACCGCGCTGCTTGAAGGCCCCGATCGGTTGCAGGCACTCCGGCTTGATCCACAGCGAGGAGTCGAACGACAGCAACGGGGTGTGGACGACATGCGGGGCGATCGCGGCAGCGGCCGCGTGGATGTCTTCGAGAGTCACCAAGCGCATGCGTTGATGATGCACGTCACCGGCGCACAACCGGTGAACTGTGCCCGACGTCCTACAAGTTGTCATGTCTGAAAAGGAGAAAATCACCCCCGTCAAGCTCATCGCGAGTGTGCTCGCCGCCGCCACCGCGGCCGTGCTGAGCCTTCGCCTCAACGTCGCCGGCACCATCATCGGCGCGATCCTCGCGAGCGTGGTGACCACAGTGGGCGCCGTGTTCTACCAACGGTCGATGGAACGCGAGAAGCGTTGGCAGATGATCGCGGTCGGCGGTCTGCTCGCCTTCGTGGTCACCGTCCTCACCGTCACGAGCGTCCAACTCGTCACCGGCAAGCCGACGTCCGCGGATCCCGGTCCGACGTCGAGAACGAGCACCCACACCGAGACCCGCACCGAGACGACCAAGATCGAAACGGAGACCGTCACGGTCCCGCCGAGCACCACCAGTCAGTCGCCCACCGAAAGCACGACCCCATCCGGACCGCCCACTACGTCGACAGAATCCCGACAGCCCTCCGACAGCTCGACACCGCCGTCAACTGTCGACCCCATTCGGTGATCGCGTCACTACTTTGAGCGACAGTTAACTGTCAATTGCTACGCAGCGGAGTTGATCTGTCGTGAGCTGTGACACACTTCGTCCACAGTCGGGTTCAGGCGTAATAGCTAACGGCCCGGCAGTATCACTCGAACGGGCGAAAGATTAGCTCCGAAAGAGACCGAAGGAGGGCGCGATGAGGCTCGTGGCACGACCACTTGAGCGCAGCGCCTTCGTCACAGAACTCAGCTGGACGGAAGTTGGAGGGGTGGGGCGACCCCTGCCGCCGCCCCACCACCCGTCCCCCTAGAGCCCCCGAGAGAGGTCCCTGCAACCGATCTCTCGGGTTCCCCTGCACCCGAAAGTGAGGGAGACGTCTGATGAACCGCACGAGTGCGGCCCGTATAACCGGTGCCGTTGTTCTCGCCACCGGAGTCGTGACTGCTCTCAGCGTACCGGCGTTTGGCGCCCCTGCCGCACCAGTCGCCCCAACCGGTTCCGATACGGAGAGCTACCCGGCAGAGTTGCTCCAAGCGGTCCAGCGTGATTTGGGCCTGAACGCTGACCAGGCACGCGTCCGTCTGGCCTCTGACCAGAAGTCGAGCGAGATCGCGGACTCCGCGAAGGCCTCGCTGGGCGACGCGTTCGGCGGAGCGTGGATCGACCAGGCGAGCGGCAGACTGACCGTCGCCGTGACCAGGCCGGGACTCTCCGTGACCGGGGCCGACACCCAGGTCGTGAAGAGCTCGCTGGCTCAGCTCAACGGCACCAAGGCCGTTCTCGACCTCATGAGCGCCCCCTCGGCGGTCACCAGCTGGCGCGTGGACGAGAAGTCCAACAGCGTCGTCGTCGAGATCAACAAGAACACCCGTGACGCCGCGGCGGACAAGTTCCTCGCCACCGCGAAGTCCATCGGTTCGGCCGTCGAGGTCGAAGAGGTGACTGAGAACCCGACGCCGTTGTACGACCTGCGCGGCGGTGACGCCATCTACATGGGCAGCGGCCGCTGCTCGCTCGGCTTCTCCGTGACCGGTGGCTACGTGACGGCAGGCCACTGCGGCCGCGCCGGCACCGCGGTCTCCGGCTTCAACCGCGTCGCAGCGGGCACGTTCGCCGCCTCGGTCTTCCCGGGCAACGACTACGCGCACGTCCGCACCAACGCGAACTGGACGCCGCGGCCGTGGGTCAACCGCTACGGCGGCGCGAACGTGATCGTCCGCGGCTCCACGCAGGCGGCTGTCGGCTCGCAGATCTGCCGTTCCGGTTCCACGACCGGATGGCGTTGCGGCACGGTCCAGGCGTTCAACCAGACCGTGAACTACCCGCAGGGTCAGGTCCGCGGTCTCACCCGCACCAACGCGTGCGCCGAGCCCGGTGACTCCGGTGGTTCGTGGGTGGCGGGCTCGGGCTTCGGCCAGGCCCAGGGCGTGACGTCCGGCGGTTCTGGCAACTGCTCGTCCGGTGGCACCACGTACTTCCAGCCGGTGAACCCGATCCTGTCGCGCTACGGCCTGACCCTGACGCGCGGCTAGTCCTCACTGCACTGACCTGAAAGCGCTGCGGCACCTGGTGTCGCAGCGCTTTCGCGTGTTCAGGCGTTCACGAGCACGATCTTGCCGTGGGCGTGCCCGGTCTCGCTCAGCCGGTGCGCGTCGGCGCCGGAGGAGAGCGGGAAGACCCCGGCGAGCGGAACGGTGAAGGCACCTTGCTCGGCGAGCGCCGCGGCGATGGCGAGACCGTGCAACGCCTGCGGGTCCGCGCCGGGACCTCCTGCCGTGTGGGACAACCGGACGCCGTGCTCCCCGGACAGGTCGGAGATCGTCAGCACACGATCCGGTGAGCCCGCGATCGTCACCAGGTCGGCCACCGTGCCCGCGCAGTGCAGGACCGCGTCGACGTTCCCGACCTGGTCGGCGAGGCCGGCGCCGTACACGGCGGGGATCGCGCCCAGTTCCGCGACGAAGTCCTGGGTCGCGGGGCCGGCGGTGCCGATCACCTTCGCACCCCTGGCGACGGCCAGCTGGACGGCGACCGTGCCGACACCGCCTGCCGCTCCCGCGATGAGCAACGTGGTGCCGTCGCGCACCCCGAGCAGGTCCAGTGCCCTGGTGGCGGTCTCCGCGTTGGCAGCAGCGCCGCCCGCCTGTTCCCAGCTCAGGGCCGCCGGCTTGGGCGCCCACGCGGCCAGCACGGCGAACTCGGCGTTGGCGCCGCCCAGCCGGGCCAGGTCGATCATCCCGAACACCTCGTCGCCCGGACTGACATCGGTCACCCCCTCGCCGATCTCGTCGACGACGCCGGCCGCGTCCACGCCGGGCACGTGCGGCAGCGGCACCGCCTGCCCGAACCGTCCGGCGCGCAACCCCGCGTCGGCGGGGGTGACGCCGGAGGCACGCACCGCGATGCGGATCTGGCCGGGGCCCGCGTGCGGTTCGGCGACCTCGGCCACGTGCAGCAGGTCGGCGGGGCCGTACTGGGAGAACTGAAGTGCTCGCATGCCGGCGAAATTAGTGGAACAGGGCGTCCACTTGGCCGAAACTGAGACGGTGACGGGGAATCTGACTCACAACCTGCGCTCGGACGCCCAGGACAACCGCGACCGGATCATGGCGGTCGCGCGCGAGGCGTTCGCGGTGGAAGGGCTGGACGTGCCGATGCGTGAGCTCGCCCGCAGGGCCGGGGTCGGTCCGGCGACCCTCTACCGCCGCTTCCCGACGAAGGAAGCGCTGGTGGTGGAGGCGTTCTCGGAGCAGATGGCCGCCTGCACGGCCGCGGTCGACGAGGGGCTCGCGCATGCCGATCCCTGGCAGGGGTTCTGCCGGACGGTGGAGAAGGTGTGCCTGCTCCACGTCATGGACCGCGGGTTCGCGGCGGCGTTCACGACCGCCTACCCCAAGGCGATCGACTTCGCCTCGGTGCGCGACAGGTCGTTCCGCTCGCTCGCCGAGCTCATCAGACGGGCGAAGGCGACCGGTGGGTTGCGGGCCGACTTCTCGGTCGACGACGTGGTGCTGCTCCTGATGGCCAGCGGGGGCGTCCGTCAGGGGACGCCCGCTGTCGCGCGGCGGCTGGCCACCCTGTTCCTCGAAGGTGCCGCTAGCTGAACTGCACAGACCGTTTCGACAGCCCGTACCAGAAGCCTTCAACGCTGGTGCGGGCCTTCTCGTCGCTCGCCGCGCCCAGCGCCACGAACAACGGCGCGAAGTGCTCAGTCCTCGGATGTGCGATCCCGGCGGCCGGTGCCTTCTGCTGGAAGTCGAGCAGTGTGTCGACGTCGCCGTTGGCCAGCTGCTGGTGTGCCCAGTCGTCGAACTCCTTCGACCACGACGGCGGCTCGTAGTCCGGTCCGGCGGGGAAGTTCACGCAGCTCAGGTTGTGCGTCATGAACCCGCTGCCGACGATCAGGACGTTCTGGTCCCGCAGCGGGGCGAGCTTGCGGCCGATCTCGTGCAGCTCACGCGGGTCGAGCGTGGGCATCGACATCTGCAGCACCGGCACGTCCGCGTCGGGGAACATCTCCTTCAACGGCACGTAGGCGCCGTGGTCGAGGCCGCGCTCCGCGTCCTGCTCGACGTGGCCGCCGAGGAGTTTGCGCACGTCGTCGGCCAGTTCCGGAGCGCCAGGTGCCTCGTAGGTGACGTCGTAGTAGCGCTGCGGGAAGCCCCAGAAGTCGTAGACCAGCGGGACGGTCGTCGTCGCGCCGATGGTGGTCGGCGCCTCCTCCCAGTGCGCGGAGACCATGAGCACGGCCTCCGGGCGCGGGAGGGTGGCGGACCAGTCCTTGAGCTCTCTGGTCCACGTTTCGTCGTCAGCCAGCGGGGGTGCCCCGTGGCTCAGGTACAGCACTGGTGCGCTCACGTCATCGAGAGTACGCCGTTTAGTTCAAATTTCAACGACTAAGTTCAAATTTGAACGACTCGGCGGCCTTGCGGGGGTCCTCGGCCTCGGTGATGGCCCGGACGACGACCACGCGGGTGGCGCCTGCCGCGAGCACCTCGGGCAGGTTCGTGAGGTCGATGCCGCCGATGGCGAACCACGGTCGGTCTGTCCTGGTCGCCCGGACGAGGTCCAGTCCCGGTGCCGGGCGACCTGGCTTGGTCGGGGTCGGCCAGCACGGGCCGGTGCAGAAGTAGTCCACGCCGGGTTCCTCGGCTGCGGCCCGCATCTGGTCGACGTCGTGGGTGGAGCGGCCGATGACCACGTCCTCGCCGAGGATCCTGCGGGCGAGCGGCACCGGCAGGTCGTCCTGGCCGAGGTGCAGCACGTCGGCGCTGACCGCGTGGGCGATGTCCGCGCGGTCGTTGACGGCGAGCAGCTTGCCGTGGCGTTCGGCGACCTCGGCGAGGATTTCGAGCGCTTCGATCTCCTGCTTCGCCTCGAGCGACTTGTCCCGCAACTGGATGATGTCGACCCCGCCGGCGAGCGCGGCATCGGCGAAGTCGGCCAGATCAGGCCGGTTCGGCGTGCAGAGGTAGAGCGTCGCGTCGGCGAGTCGTTGCCTGATCAGGTTTCCGTCGAGTCCTGGCACGTACGCACGTTAACCGTTATGTTGAACTCGGTCCGCACGGGAGCCTGGAGAACACCGGGCTGAGAGGGAGCGTGGTTCGCTCCGACCGTCGAACCTGATCCGGGTCATGCCGGCGCAGGGAGCGTGAATGCCTTGAGCAGTGTGGAAGTGGCCGTCCGGGGTGGCGGTGTCATCGGGCTGTCCGTCGCGTTGTTCGCGGCGCGGGCCGGGTACTCGGTTTCCGTTTTCGACGACGGGTCGCCGCACGCCGGTTCACGGGTCGCGGGCGGGATGCTGGCGCCGCTGACGGAGGCCTGGCCGGGCGAGGAAGCCGTGGTGGCACAGGGTGTTGAGGCCCTGGCGATGTGGCCCGCGTTCGCTGAGTCGATCGGTGTGGAGCTGTTCACCGCCGGGACGCTGGCGGTGGGTACGCAGCCCGGTGACCTCGCTGATCTGCGCCACGCGGGGGAGTTGCTGACCTCGCGGGAGATCCGTGCTCTGGAACCTTCGTTGGGCCCGGCGGTTCGCGGTGGCGTGTACGCGTCGGGCGATCTCGCGGTGGACAACCGGGTCCTGCTTTCCGCACTGTGGAAGGCTTGCGTGGAGTCGGGTGTGAGGTCCAATGTGGACGGACGGGTCGAGGTCATCGCGGCCGGGGCGTGGAGCGGTGGGTTGCATCCGGCTCTGCGCGACGTGATCCGGCCCGTGAAGGGCGAGATCCTGCGGCTTTCCTGGCGTCAGGGAGCGTTGCCACCGCCTCGGCACACCATCCGCGCCCTGGTTTCCGGTCGTCCGGTGTACCTGGTGCCGCGGGATGACGGACTGGTCGTCGGCGCGACCCAGTACGAGGTGGGGTTCGACACCGATGTCTCCGTCGCCGGGGTGCGGGACCTGTTGCGGGACGCGGAAACCGTGCTGCCGGGCATCGCCGAGTACGCGCTGACCGAGGCCGCCGTCGGGTTCCGCGCGGGCAGCCCGGACAACGTGCCGATCGTGCGCTGGCTCGAACCCGGCGTCATCGCCGCGACCGGCCACCACCGCAACGGTCTGCTGCTGGCTCCGCACACCGCTCGTCTCGTGGTCGGGCTGCTCGAGGGAGGAAGTTCGTGAATGCACAGGTCAACGGCACATCTCGGGACCTGGCCGACGGTTCGTCGGTGGCCGCCGTGGTGACGCTCGTGGGCGCGCCGACCTCTGGTGTGGCGGTGGCCCTGGACGGCGCCGTGGTGCCGAGGGCGTTGTGGGACAAGACGATCGTGCCGGACGGCGGCGTGGTCGAGGTGCTGACCGCGGTCCAGGGAGGCTGACGTGGACGATCCGCTGATCATCGCGGGCCGGGAGTTCCGGTCCAGGCTCATCACCGGCACCGGCGGTGCCGCGAACCTCTCCGTGCTGGAGCGCGCCCTGGTGGCCTCCGGCACCGAGCTCACGACCGTGGCCATGCGCCGGGTCGACGCAGCCGGCCAGACCGGCGTGCTGGAGTTGTTGCGGCGCCTTGGAATCGAGGTGCTACCGAACACCGCGGGCTGCCGCACGTCCGCCGAGGCCGTGCTGACGGCCCAGCTGGCGCGCGAGGCGTTGGAGACGAACTGGGTCAAGCTCGAGGTCGTGCATGACGAGGAGACCCTGCTGCCGGACCCGGTCGAGCTGCTCGACGCGGCCGAGCGGTTGGTCGACGACGGCTTCGTGGTCCTGCCCTACACCAACGACGATCCGGTGCTGGCGCTCAAGCTCCAGGACATCGGCTGCGCCACGGTGATGCCTCTCGGTTCGCCCATCGGAACAGGTCTCGGCATCCGCAACCCGCACAACATCGAGCTGATCACCTCCCGCGCCACCGTTCCCGTGGTGCTCGACGCGGGCATCGGTACAGCCTCGGACGCGGCGCTGGCGATGGAACTGGGCTGCTCAGCGGTGTTGCTGGCGACGGCCGTCACGCGCGCACAGGATCCGGAACGGATGGGCGCCGCCATGCGTTGTGCGGTCGAGGGCGGACGGCTCGCACGACTGGCCGGCCGCATTCCGCAGAGGTTTTGGGCCCAAGCGTCCTCGCCGGGACGCTGAGGTCGCTACCTTGTGTGCATACGTGTTGGGGGATGATTGAGCATTACCCATCCGCCGAGGAGGACGACAAGCCGTGACGGCCCCCATTGACGCCGAGGTCGAGGACGCGACCGCGCGTCTGTACCTGGCGATCGGCCGGCTGGCCCGGTTGCTGCGACGCACCGGTTCCCCCGGACTCGGCCCCGGCGCGGTCTCCGCGCTCGCCACCCTCGCCCGCTGCGGCCCCATGCGCCTGGGCGACCTGGCGAACAAGGAAGGCGTGGCGCCCCCGACGTTGTCCCGCATCGTCGCCGCACTGGTCGAGGCCGGCTACGTGAAACGCGAACCGGACCCGCAGGACGGCCGAGCCTGGCTCGCCACCCCCACGCCCGAAGGCGAGACGATGGTCTCCGGCGTGCGGTCCGCACGGGTCCGCGAACTCCAGCGGCGCATCGAGCAACTCTCGCCCGAGCACGTCTCGGCGCTGGTGCACGCGCTGGACGCCCTGGAAACGCTGGTCGGCGAGGAGTCGAAGTAGCTCGTGCCCAGCTACCCCGTCTCGATCAAGGGCGTGGTGGTGCGCGGCGGCAAGGTGTTGCTGCTGAAGAACGAGCGCGACGAGTGGGAGTTGCCGGGCGGCCGCATCGAGCCCGGCGAGTCCCCGCAGGAGTGCGTCGTCCGCGAGATCGCGGAAGAGACGGGCTGGCAGGTGACGCCCGGCCCGATCCTCGACTCGTGGATGTACGCCATCGCCGGGAAGTGGCACGTGTTCATCGTGACCTACGGCTGCCACCTCGTCGGCGACCGCGAGCCCGTGCTCTCCCACGAGCACAAGGAAATCGGCCTGTTCACCGCGGACGAGGTGCCCGGGCTGACCATGCCGGAGGGGTACCGGCGCTCGATCGCGACCTGGTTCGCACGCCCTCGCTAGCGGCTTTCGCCGACGAACACCTGAAGCAGCGCCTGGTTGAACGCGTCGAACTCCGCGATCAGCCCCTCGCGGGTCTGCGCCAGCACGTCGGCGGCCATCGCGCCGGTGAACTCCTCGACGTTCACCAGCCGGGTGCCGCCGTCGGTTTCGCTGAGCTCCCAGCGGTGGCGGCCGAAGAAGGTCCCCTGCTCGCCACCCTGGGATGCCAGCACGTGCGGCTCCATCGACGTGATCTCGCCGTCGAAGTCGCGTTCGAACGGCGTGCCCTTGGCCGCCTTCACCTTGGTGTGCACGCCATCCACCTGCGTGTACTCCATCACCGGGTTCCACGCCGCGTAGCCCGCGAAGTCCACCAGCACTCGCCACACGTCGTCGATCGGGGCGGGGATGACCAGCTCTGTCCTGACCTCATTCATCTGCACGGTTGTCAAGCATGATGGGCGCTGTCCAGTGGTTTTGTCGCCCGAGACCGACGGAGGTTTGTCAGCAGACGCCGCCAGATCCCCGACGCCGCGATCGGGTTGTTCGGAGCGCTCCGCGGCCACTTCGCCAAGGAGCTCGGAGAAGCGGCCGCGGTTGAGCTGATCGCGTTCCTGGAAGGCGATGTACGCCCGCTATTTGTCGAGCCTCCACAACGGCGAAACGGGCCCGACCCCGGCACCCAGCGGGTAGGCCGCGGCGACGGACTTCACGATGAAGTCCTTGCCGAACCGCACCGCTTCCGGCACCGACGCACCACGAGCCAGCGCCGAGCTGATCGACGACGCAAGAGTGTCGCCGCTGCCGTGCGTGTGCTTGATGTCGTAGCGCGGACCAGGCAGTTCGATGAACTCGCGACCGTCGTACAGCAGGTCGAGGCACTCCGGGTCGTCCCACATGTGGCCGCCCTTCACGAGCACCCACTCCGGCCCCATGGTGTGCAGAGCCTCGGCCGCGACCCGCTGGTCGGCCCGGTCCTTCACCGCGATGCCGGTGATCAGCCGCACCTCGTCCAGGTTCGGTGTCACCAGCGTCGCGCGCGGGAAGAGCAGGCCCCGCAACGCGTCCAGCGCGTTGTCCGCCAGTAGTTGGTCGCCGTGCATCGACGCCGACACGGGGTCGACGACGAACGGGGTCTTCCGGCCGCGACCGATCCCGACCTGGTCGAGCGCGGGCGTGACGGCCTCGATGATCTGAGCCGATGCCAGCATGCCGGTTTTCGCTGCCTGCAGACCGATGTCCTCGGCGACCGAGATGATCTGCGCCGCGACGACGTCGGCCGGAATTTCGGTGACACCCGTGACGCCCAGGGAGTTCTGGACCGTCACGGCGGTCAGGGCCACGCAGCCGTGCACCCCGCACGCGAAGAGCGTGCGGAGGTCGGCCTGGATGCCCGCACCACCGCCGGAATCGCTTCCGGCGATGGTGAGGACCCTCGGAGGTGTTGCTGTCACGTCGTTTCCACCACTGGCAGGTAGACCTTGTTCCCGGTGTCGGCGAACTCGCCGGACTTCTCCGCCATGCCAGCCTCGATGGCTTCCACTGTGGACAGTCCGCGTTCCTCCGCGTAGCGGCGGACGTCCTGGGTGATCTTCATGGAGCAGAACTTCGGCCCGCACATCGAGCAGAAGTGCGCCGTCTTCGCCGGTTCCGCGGGGAGCGTCTCGTCGTGGAACGAGCGCGCGGTGTCCGGGTCGAGCGACAGGTTGAACTGGTCCTCCCAGCGGAACTCGAAGCGCGCCTTGGACAACGCGTCGTCCCAGTCCTGGACGCCGGGGTGGCCCTTGGCGAGGTCCGCCGAGTGCGCCGCGATCTTGTAGGTGATCACGCCGGTCTTCACGTCGTCCCGGTTCGGCAGGCCCAGGTGCTCCTTCGGCGTGACGTAGCAGAGCATCGCGGTGCCCAGCCAGCCGATCTGCGCCGCACCGATCGCGGACGTGATGTGGTCGTACGCCGGCGCGATGTCCGTGGCCAGCGGGCCGAGGGTGTAGAACGGCGCCTCGCCGCACCACTCCTCTTCGAGCCGGACGTTCTCGGCGATCTTGTGCATCGGCACGTGGCCGGGGCCCTCGATCATCACCTGAACATCGCGAGCGCGCGCGATGTGCGTGAGCTCGCCCAGGGTCTTCAGCTCGGCGAACTGCGCCGCGTCGTTGGCGTCCGCGATGGAACCCGGCCGCAGCCCGTCGCCCAGCGAGAACGTCACGTCGTAGGCGCGCAGGATGTCGCAGAGCTCCTCGAAGTGCGTGTAGAGGAAGCTCTCCTGGTGGTGCGCGAGGCACCACGCGGCCATGATCGAACCGCCGCGCGAGACGATGCCCGTGACTCGCTTGGCCGTCAGCGGCACGTAGCGCAGCAGCACGCCGGCGTGCACGGTCATGTAGTCGACGCCCTGCTCGCACTGCTCGATCACGGTGTCGCGGTAGATCTCCCACGTCAACGCGGCCGGATCGCCGTTGACCTTCTCCAGCGCCTGGTAGATCGGCACGGTGCCGATCGGCACCGGCGAGTTGCGCAGGATCCACTCGCGCGTCTCGTGGATCCGCTTGCCGGTGGACAGGTCCATGATCGTGTCGGCACCCCAGCGGGACGCCCACACCATCTTCTCGACCTCGTCCTCGATCGACGACGACACCGCGGAGTTGCCGATGTTGGCGTTGATCTTGACGAGGAACTTCTTGCCGATGATCATCGGCTCGGCCTCGGGGTGCCTGCGGTTCAACGGAATGACCGCACGCCCGATGGCGACCTCGTTGCGCACGAACTCCGCGTCGAGGTTCTCGCGCACCGCGATGTAGCGCATCTCCGGGGTGATGATCCCGGCCTTCGCGTACGCGAGCTGGCTGACAGCTCCGTTGATCGGTTCCCGTGCGGCGATCCACTCCGACCTGAGGTCGGGAAGTCCACTTTGGACGTCGATGGTCGCGTTCTCGTCGGTATACGGACCGGAAGTGTCGTACAGATCGACATGGTCGCCGTTGGTCAGTTCCACCCTGCGAAAAGGCACACCATCGCGGTACACCTTGCGAGACCCGGAGATCGGGCCGGTGGTAACAGTGGGCTTGACCGAACGGTCCTCAAGTGCCGTCACGACATTCCTCCCTACGCCGGCATTACCCGGTCAGGTTCAGGCGGTCGGTGACACCGGCACTGCAGCCAGTCACCCTCTCAGCCCGCTTCAGGCGCGAGCTCCCGCGTTCTTGTTGAGTTGTCGAGACCCGACCATAGTCAGCGCGCGCCACAGCTGCCAAGGGGACGGTTTGGCCCTAATGTTCTCTCTCGTGGCGGATCATCAGCCGTTCCCGCCCGGCGCGCGTCGCGGTCAACGTCCCGCCGTGGTCTCGGCATGCCCTTCTTGCGGTGAACTCGCAGGTCGCGGCTACCCCGACTGCGGCTTCTGCGCGGAACTGCTCGACCAGTTCTGGCTCGCGGACTGGGAGGAGCTGCGGAGGTCATCGCAGCTCGCCGACCGTGAGCTGGCCGAACTGGTGACCTCCGCCGACGTCGGGCAGTACCCGTGGACGTGCGTCGACTGGGCGATGACGCTGCTGGCCTGCTCGCGCTGCGGTGCCGAACTGGGCACCGGGCCCGTCGAGTGCGTGCGGTGCGCCGTGACGGAGGAGCGCCGATGGAACTGGGACCACTCGGCGCATCCGTACACGATGAGCGCGAACGAGCACCTTTTACGAGTCGCCCGCGCGGCCCTGCGCGCACCTCACCGGCGCCGGCCGGCGGTGGTGCAGGCCTGGCAGCTGGTGCTGCCGTTCCTGATCGCCGGTGAGGTGATCGAGTTCGGCCGTCTGGACCGGATCCGTGCGCACGTGCTGGCCGGCGGCTACGCGTCGATGGCCTCCTGCTACACCCTCGACGAGTTGGCCGGGCTGCCCGAGCTGTTCTGGCGCCGGGGCAGCCCGATCTCAACGCGGGTCGAGTACCAGCCGGATTCCGAGCGCCAGCAGCACGCCGCCCGACAGCTTCTCGAGCGCGGGACGGACCCGCGGCCGGCTGAGCCAGCCGCGGATGGTGTGCAGGATCGACACGATGATCAGGTACCAGACGGTGTCGATCAGGACCCAGAACACGGCGAGGAAGAGCAGAACCCCCTGGCCGGCCTCCCCGGCAGGCACGAACTGCGGTAGGAACGAGATCGCGAACACGCCGAGCTTCGGGTTGGCCAGGTTCACGATCAGCCCGCTGCGGAACGCGTGACTGGCCGGTGGCGGCGCTGCCTCGGGCTTGGTCCTGCTGATCAGCGCCCTGACCCCGAGGTAGATCAGGAAGACCGCGCCACCGATCCGCAGCGCGTGGTAGGCGATCTCGGACGCCGTGAGCAGCACTGACAGGCCGAGCGCGGCCGCGATCGCCCAGCACGCGACGCCCACCTCCATGCCGAACACCGTCGCCAGCGCGGCTTTTCGCCCGTGCACCGACTGTCGCAGGACCATGGCCGTGCCAGGTCCGGGCGACAGTGCGATGAGGAACGAGGCCGCGACGAAGGCGACGATGTTTTCGATGGGCATGCCTTCGATGGTCGCTGACCGGAGCAATCTTTTTTCTTGACCTGGAGTGCGCTCCAGGATGTTCGGTGGTCCCCATGACGGATTTCGGGAAGATGGGTTTCGGCACGTGGGCCATGGGTGGGCCGTTCTCGGGTCCGGACGGTGCGCCGGTCGGCTGGGGGCCGGCCGATGACGCGGAGTCGGTGAAGGCCCTGCTGCGGGCGCACGAGCTGGGTGTCCGGTTGTTCGACACGGCCGACGTCTACGGCTGCGGGCACGCGGAAACGGTGCTGGGGCAAGCGTTTGCGTCGGTGCGCGACGAGGTGCTCATCGCGTCGAAGTGGGGCTGTGGCTTCGACGCCGCGGCTCGTCGGATGACCGGCAACGAAGGGTCGGTCGAGTACCTGCGCCGTGCCGTCGAGGGGTCGTTGCGGCGCTTGGGCACCGACCGGATCGATCTGTACCAGCTGCACATCGGGGACCTCGGGCTCGACGAGGCGGCGCTGCTGCGCGACGAGTGCGAGGTGCTGGTCCGCGAGGGCAAGATCGTTTCGTACGGCTGGAGCACCGACGACCCGGAGCGGGCGCGGTTCTTCTGCGAGGGGGAGCACGGCGTGGCCGCTCAGGCCGACATCAACGTGCTGTTCGACAACCCCGAGATGTACGCGGGGGAGTACGCCGTGCTGTGCCGCCGGCCGCTGGCCATGGGGCTGCTGGCGCGGGAGACGTTCGCGGAGCTGCCCGCCGACGACGTGCGCGTCACCGATCCCTCGTGGCTGAGGTTCTTCGTCGACGGGAAGCCGTCACCGGAGTACTTCCGGGCGCGGGAGGCCGTGCGGGACGTGCTGACGTCCGGCGGGAGGACGTTGGTGCAGGGTGCGCTGGCGTGGTTCTGGGCGCGTTCTCCCTGCCTGATTCCGATTCCGGGCGTGCGGACGGTGGCTCAGGTCGAGGAGAACGCGGGTGCGCTGAAGTTCGGGCCGCTGTCGGCCGACGAGCTGAAGCAGGTGGAGTCGGTGCTCCGGCCCTAGCGCCCAGTAGAGCTCGGCAGCGCTCAGTCCTCGTCTTCGTCGAGGAAGTTCGAGGGGTCTGCCGGGTCCCACGAGAGGTTCGGCACGCCCCACTCGTTGTCGCGCAGCATCCGCTTGGATTCCTTCTTGTACCGGCCGATCAGGCGGTCGAGGTAGAGGTAGCCGTTGAGGTGGTCGGTCTCATGCTGGAGGCAGCGAGCGAAGAAGCCGGTGCCCTCGACCTCGAACGGCTGCCCGTCCAGGTCCTGGCCGGTCACCTTCGCCCAACGGGCGCGTCCGGTCGGGTAGGCCTCGCCGGGGACGGACAGGCAGCCCTCGAAGTCGTCGTCCGGGTCGGGCATGGACTCGGGGATCTCGGAGGTCTCGAGCACCGGGTTCACGATCACGCCGCGGTACTGGACGCCGTCGTCGTCCGGGCAGTCGTACACGAAAACCCGCAGGTCGACACCGATCTGGTTGGCTGCGAGCCCGACTCCGCGAGCGGCTGCCATCGTCTCGAACATGTCGTCGACGAGCGTCTTCAGTTCGGTGTCGAACTCGGTGACCTCACGCGTGGGGTGGTGAAGTACGGGGTCACCAGCGATGCGGATGCGATGCACGGCCATGGTCAGACCTTAAGCGGTCCAAAACTGTCGGTGTCGCGCGGTAGGTTGGAACGATCACGTGATTGAATTGCCCGCACCTGAGATGGTGTGGCGACCGTGGGGAGCCAGATGGATCACGCCGAGATGCTCACCTCCGCTGACGGGCTGACCAGCCGCGAACGCACGATGCTCGCGTTCGAGAAGCAGTGGTGGAAGTACTCGGGATCCAAGGAACAGGCCATCAGGGAACTGTTCGACATGTCGGCCACTCGCTACTACCAGCTGCTCAACGCGCTCGTTGAGAAGGAAGCCGCTATGGCTGCCGATCCGATGCTGGTCAAGCGGTTGCGCGGCGTGCGGACAGGCCGTCAGAGGGTTCGCGCACGCGCCAGGAGCACCGAGGACTGATGACCTCCCCCGAGTCCGCTAGCCCGTCCCGTCCGGCCAAGGCCGCCGGTTTCGCCCTGCTCGGAGTCGCCGCGGTGGCTCTGATCATCGGCGTGGTGAGTTTGTTCGGTGGCGGGGGGTCGGAGACGCCTCCTGTCGCGGAGGGGTCGTCCACCGCGCCGCCGGCTCCTACTACTGCTTCGGAGACGTCGTCGGCTGCGTCGTCCGCGCCTCCGGCTGCGACTACTACGGCTCCGCCTGCCAGTACGCCGGGGTCGTCGTCCACTGCTGTTGTGCCGCCTCCGCCGGTTACTCCGCCTGGGGCTGCGAAGGTTCCGGTTCGGGTTTACAACAACTCCACCATTACCGGGTTGGCTGGGAAGGCCTCGGACGAGGTTCGGGCCAACGGGTGGACTGTTGCTGAGACTGGGAACTACGCGCAGGGGACTATCCCTACTACGACCGTGTATTTCCGGCCTGGGACTGATGAAGAGGCTTCTGCGAAGGAGTTGGCTTCGGTGTTGCGGGCACGGGTTGAGCCTCGGTTCGACGGGATCCAGTCGGCGGCGGCTGGGGTGATTTTGATCGTTACCAACGATTATCAGGGTGTGGCCAAGAGCAAGTAGGGCTTTAGGGTCGCCTGGTCCGTAGGTGGTTGGGTTGCGGGCGGCGAGTTGCGTTGAGTGCTTCCCCTGGGGGCGCTGCCCCCAGACCCCCGGCAATCTGATCGGGGGATACCTCGCCACGCGCGGGTTGATGGCACGCCTGTTGCGTTGGGCGGCTGC
>NZ_JBSGXZ010000069.1:0-25816 GCF_053610285.1 Lentzea sp. NPDC054927 | reverse complement strand
GACGAAAAGCGTGTCCGTTTGACACCCCTGCCTGGTTGCAGCAAGTGCTGAGGCACGACTCGTGACGGGGACCCGCCCGGAGCGCACTGAAAAGCAAAAGCCAGCGGCCCCGGTGGCCTGGCTGGTGTTGTTAGGCGTTGCCGTCGAACAGTGAGGTTACGGAGCCGTCTTCGAACACTTCCTGGATCACGCGGGCCAGGAGCGGGGCGATCGACAGGACGGTCATGTTCGCGAAGCGCTTCTCCGCCGGGATGGGGAGGGTGTCGGTGAAGACGACCTCGCGGGCGCCGGAGTCCTGGAGGCGCTGGGTGGCCGGGCCGGAGAGGATGCCGTGGGTGGCGGCGATGACCACGTCGGCGGCGCCCTCGTTGAGGAGTTGCTTCACGGCGCCTGCGATGGTGCCGCCCGTGTCGACCATGTCGTCGATCACGATGCAGAGGCGGCCTTCGACCTTGCCGACCACGCGGTTCGAGACGACCTCGTTGGGGCGGAGGGGGTCGCGGGTCTTGTGGATGAAGGCGATCGGGGTGCCGCCGAGGGTGTCGGCCCACTTTTCGGCCAGTTTGGTGCGGCCGGAGTCGGGGGAGACGACGGTGATGTCGTGGCCCGCGTACTTGCTGCGGATGTGGTCGGCCAGCAGGGGCATGGCCCACAGGTGGTCCACCGGGCCGTCGAAGAAGCCCTGGATCTGGGCCGTGTGCAGGTCCACGGAGACCAGGCGGTCGGCGCCTGCGGTTTTGAACAGGTCGGCCACCAGGCGGGCGGAGATGGGCTCGCGGCCGCGGTGCTTCTTGTCCTGGCGGCTGTACGGGTAGAACGGCATGATCACGGTGATGCGCTTGGCCGAGGCGCGTTTGAGGGCGTCGACCATGATCAGCTGTTCCATCAGCCACTGGTTGATGGGGGCGGTGTGGGACTGGATGACGAAGGCGTCGCAGCCTCGTACGGACTCCTCGAAGCGGACGAAGATCTCGCCGTTGGCGAAGTCGTAGGCCTGCTGCGGGGTCACCGTGACGTTGAGGTGCTTCGCGATCTCTTCCGTCAGCTCCGGGTAGGCACGCCCGCCGAAGAGCATCAGGTTCTTCTTCGGTGTGCCGGGCATCTGCGGGTTCACGCTCAGCGACCCTCCTCTGTCTTCTCGTCATTCTGCTTCGCGATGGCTGCCTCCGCTGCCTGAGCGGCGGCGGTGCCTGCCCGGCGGCTGGCTACCCAGCCCTCCAGGTTGCGTTGAGGGCCTCCGGACACGGCCAGCGCGCCCGGTGGGACGTTGCGGCGCAGGACGGTGCCCGCGCCGGTGTAGGCGCCGTCGCCCACGGTCACCGGTGCTACGAACATGTTGTCGGAGCCGGTGCGGCAGTGGGATCCGACGATCGTGCGGTGCTTGTTCACCCCGTCGTAGTTGACGGTTACCGAAGCTGCGCCGATGTTGCTGTGATCGCCGATCGTCGCGTCGCCGATGTACGACAGATGGGGGACCTTCGAGCCCTCGCCGATCTGCGAGTTCTTGGTCTCCACGAACGTGCCGATCTTGCCCTTCGTGCCCAGCGAGGTGCCGGGGCGGAGGTACGCGAACGGGCCGACAGAGGCCTTGTCGCCGATCACCGAGTCGCTGCCGTGCGTGCGCACGACCGTGGCGCCGGCGCCGACCCGCACGCCGGACAACGTGGTGTCCGGGCCGACGACGCTGCCCGCGCCGATCACGGTGCCTGCGCGGAGCTGCACGTTCGGCTCGATCAGCGCGTCCTGGCCCACCTGCACGTCCGCGTCCACCCAGACCGAGGCCGGGTCGACGACGGTCACGCCGGAGCGCATCAGGCCCTCGACGATGCGGCGGTTCATCTCCGCACCGACGGCGGCGAGCTGCACGCGGTCGTTGATGCCCTCGACCAGCCACGGGTCGGACGCGATCAGCGCGCCCACGCGGAGGCCGTCGCCGCGCGCGATGCCCAGCACGTCGGTCAGGTAGAGCTCGCCCTGCGCGTTGTCGGTCGACAACCGCGACAGGCCGTCACGCAGCACCGCGGCGTCGAACGCGTACACGCCGGAGTTGATCTCGTTGATCAGCTGCTCGGCCGCGGAGGCGTCCTTCTGCTCGACGATCCGCTGCACGGTGCCGTCGGCGTCGCGCACGATCCGGCCGTACCCGGTGGGGGTCTCCACCACGGCCGTCAGCACGGTGACCGCGTTGCCGGCCGAGGAGTGCTCGGCGAGCAGCGCGGTGAAGGTCTGGGTGTCGAGCAGCGGCACGTCGCCGTAGCTCACGATCACGGTGCCGGCCAGGTCGTGCGGCAGCTCGGCCAGGCCGCACGAGACGGCGTGCCCGGTGCCCTTCTGCTCGGCCTGCACCGCGACGGTGACCTTGCGTCCCAGAGCACCGGCGAGGTTCTCGAGATGCTCGGTGACGGCTTCACGGCCGTGGCCGACGACCACGGCCAGGTGGTCGGGGTCTGTACCGGCTGCCGCGCGCACCGCGTGTTCGACGAGTGAGCGTCCGGCGATCCGGTGCAGCACCTTGGGCGTGGACGACCGCATGCGGGTGCCTTCCCCGGCGGCGAGCACGACCGTGCTGACAGGGCCCTCGAGCATCGATGCTCTCCCTAACAGGCTGGGTGGTTCGAAGTCCGCAGACCAGCCTAAGCCTCCGTCGAGGGCTCCCCCGCCACGGCCGCGACCTGGCACCCGCCCTGGCGCTTGGCCACGTACATCGCCGAGTCGGCCCGGGACAGGGCCTGGTTCGCGGATTCGCGGGGGCGAAGTGAGATGACACCGACCGACAGCGTGACCCCGCGCGAGAGGTCGATTGGCAGGCCTGCCACGGCATCCACGGCCCGGCCGAGTGCTGCTTCCGCCGCGCTCAGAGGGGCTCCCGGCAGCAGCACGACGAACTCGTCACCGCCGTAGCGGGCCACCATGTCGTCGCCGCGCAGGGCCTGCCGGAGTGTGCTGGCAATCACCCGAAGAACATCATCACCGTCGGCGTGCGAGTGCCGGTCGTTCACGCCCTTGAACCCGTCGAGGTCCACCAGTGCGATGGAGAACGGGTCGACCTGACCGGAGATGAGCTCGCTCATCTTGTCGTCGAGCGCCCGCCGGTTCGGCAGCCCGGTCAACGGGTCCTGCAACGCCTGCTGCGCGATCGCGCCGTGTGCGCGCGTCAGCCGTTCGTGTTCTCGTCGCGTCATCAACGTGGCGACGCGGGACTCGCGCATCTGCCACAGCTCGAGCTCCAGCGCCGAGTTGTAGGCCTCCAGCGCGGACATCGTGTGCGGGCCGCAGAGGTGCGCGTACTCGCGTTCCAGCGACAGCACCAGCGACGGTTCCGACGTGTCGTGCTCCATCTGCGTGCGCGTGTCGCCGAGGACCTTCAGCGCGTCGTCCAGCCGGTTCGCCTCGACCAGGCACCTGGCCAGCGCGATCGCGACGATGATCAGTTCCCGCGCGTACATCGACAGGCCGCGCAACGACCACAGCCGGTCGAGGTGGTTCTCGCTCGGGTGCGTCAACGCGTGCGCGGCGCCGAGGATCGGCACCTGCTCGGCGGCGGCGAGGTCGCGCCTGCCGGGGTGCAGCGACTGGCGGAACGGCACCTCGGCGGCCTCCGCGAGCCCGGCGGCCACGATGAACTGCTCGTGCGCGGCGTCGTGCAGCCTGACCCGCTCGAGCCGCAGGCCCCAGCCGATCCGCAGCCGGGCCCGGTTGACCAGGTGCACGTAGATCTGGTGCGGCTGACCGCTCTCCCGCAGCGCGTTGTTCGCACGGGCCAGCACGTCGTCCGCCATCTCGTAGACGCCCAGCTGGGTCAGCACGAGGGCGATGTCCTGCAGCGTCGTGGCCAGCAGCTGGTCCCACGTCCGCTTGTCGAACACCGGGTCGGTCTCGGGTTCCTCGTCGAGCATCATCGCGAGCGCCGACGCGATCTCGGTCAGCGCCTTGTCCTCGGCGTTGCCCAGCAGGAACCGGCGGCCGCGCAACGCCCGCGCGTCCGCTTCCAGCACGATCAGGCCGTGGCGGCGGCAGTGGGTGAGCATCTCGTCGAGCTGCGGGTCGGACATGTCGACCAGCCCGGGAGTCACCAGGCGGACCACGGCCGCGGCTCTGAGCAGCTGCGCGACGATGCGGGGCTCACCACGGCCCTGCGCCTCGGCGAGGATGTGGTCGATCTCGGCGGCAGCGTCGAGCTGTGCCGCGAGGTGACTGCTCTGGGCCACGGCGACAAGCTCGCTCGCGCGGCCCACCAGCCACGCGTCGGACATCTCGTGGTGGCGATGGCCCACGTTGCCCTGCTCGTCGACCGTTTCCTCGGGCAGCTTCGCACCTCCCAAAGACACCATGGCCCCTGGCGTTCAAGGCCCCTGCTCCGCCACCAGGATTCGAACCTGGACCATCTGAACCAAAATCAGAGGTGCTGCCTTTACACCATGGCGGAATGGGCGAACTCGCGTGCGCCCTGCGCACATGTTGTCACGAGAGGTCCTCCTGTTGTCCAACCACCACTCATCCGGCTCAGTTGATGATCACGTTTTCATGCCGATTGACCTGGTCAGAAAGTCCGCGAGCGCACCTCGGTACGTGTCGGTCGCCACATTCCACCCGGAGGTGTGGTCGGCGCCGGGGATCTCCACGTACTGCAGCGGCCACCCGAGCCCGGCCGCCGCGGTCGCCAGGTCGCGCGACGACTGGGCCGGCACGGTGCCGTCCGCGGAGCCGTGGAACAGCAGTGTCGGCGGCTTCAGCGCGGGCGGGTTGCGGACGAGGTCGAACCGGTCGAAGTCGATGTCGGCGCGCCAGCCGGACACGAGCTCGGCGATCGGCGTGAGCCACGTCGGCACGCCGCGGTTCTCCGCCTGGAGGTTCAGCGTCTGCGTCCAGTTCGTGACGGGGGAGTCCAGGACCACGCCGGAGACGGCCGCCGCGACGCTGGAACGGGCCAGCGTCTGGCCGACGATCGCGCCGCCCATCGACCAGCCGTAGAGCACGACCTTCTGCGCGCCCTGGGCCTGCGCGTACTTGATGCCGGCCTCGACGTCACGCCATTCGGTGTCGCCGAGGTGGTATAGGCCGTCCGGCGACGCGGGCGCGCCGACGTCGTTGCGGTAGGTGATCAGCAGAACGGGCAATCCGGCACTGTGCAACTGCGGAACCACGCGCAGCGCCTCTTCGCGCGACGCGCCCCGCCCGTGCACGGTGATGACCCACGTGTCCTCGTTCGTCGACGGCACGAACCACGCGGGCATCTCGCCGAGTTCGGACGGCACCCTGACCTCGCTGTAGACCAGACCCAGCGTGGTCTTGGGGTTGCCCTCGTAGACGTCGGTCTCGATGCGGACCTTCGTGCCCTCCGGCGGCGCGGTGCCGTCGAGGAGCGGGCGTTCGACGCGGCCGTCCTTCGTCGCGGCGATGTCGCCGACCTTCGCGGCGCCGCCCGGCCAGACGAGGCCGAACGTGCCGCGCTGCGTCGTGAGCTTCGATTCGGCGAGCACGACGTTCTTGTCGTCCACGCCGAGCGAGGTCTCCGGGTAGCGCTGCGGCAGCGCTTCCTCCGGTTCGAGCAACTCGCCGCTGTAGTACCAGCCGACACCACCCAGGGCCGCCGTGACCAGCACGAGCAGGACGAGCAGCGAGGTCACGGTGATCCGGATGATCTTGCGTCTGGCCATCTGTCGATGATGCCGCGTCCAGGTCGCGATTCCAGGCGACACAGCGCGACGAACCTGAGAACTGTCAGTGAGTTTCCACGCGAGTCTGGCGTAGTAGGCAGCCCTAACCTACGCTTCCGTAAGTTACGGTTGCGTAGGTACGTCGACCCCTCACCCCCCAGAGGTATCCGTATGACCACGACGATGGATCCGTCCACCGACCAGGGCCCGAAACCGTTGTTCGACGGGCGGCGCAGTCATGCCGAGCAGTCCGGCGTGTACGTGTTCGTCATCGTTCCCTTCATCGCCTTGCTGGCCGCCATCCCCTTCGCGTGGGGCTGGGGCCTCGGCTGGGTCGATGTGGCGCTCTTCGTCGCCTTCTACTACCTGTCCGGTCTCGGCGTGACGATCGGTTACCACCGCTACTTCACCCACGGCTCGTTCAAGGCCAACCGCGCGCTGAAGATCGGTCTCGCGATCGCGGGCTCGATGGCGCTGCAGGGCCCGGTCATCGACTGGGTCGCCGACCACCGCCGCCACCACGCGTTCTCCGACCGCGAGGGCGACCCGCACTCGCCGTGGCTGTTCGGCACGGGTCCCGCCGCGCTGGCGAAGGGCTTCTGGCACGCCCACATGGGCTGGCTGTTCGACCGCGACAAGACCAACCACAAGCGCTTCGCCCCCGACCTGATGGCCGACAAGGACATCGTGTGGGTCGACAAGCACTTCGTGACGTGGACCGTCATCTCGCTGGCCACGCCGGGCGTCCTCGGTGGCCTGATGACCTGGTCCCTGTGGGGCGGCGTGACGGCGTTCTTCTGGGCCGGCCTGGTCCGCGTCGCCTTCCTGCACCACGTCACATGGTCGGTCAACTCGATCTGCCACATGGTCGGCGACCGCCCGTTCGCCGCGCGCGACCGCTCCGCCAACGTCTGGGCGCTGGCGATCCTGAGCTTCGGCGAGTCGTGGCACAACCTGCACCACGCCGACCCGACCTCCGCGCGGCACGGCGTGAAGCGCGGTCAGATCGACATCTCGGCCCGGCTGATCTGGCTGTTCGAGAAGTTCGGCTGGGCTACGAACGTCCGCTGGCCGAGCGAGCAGCGGCTGGCCAGGATCAGTGCCAAGAAGTAACACCCGTAGGCTGACTCGATGACCAGGGTCAGGATGACGGGCAAGGAACGCCGAGAGCAGCTCCTGGACGTCTCCCGCTCCCTGTTCGCCGAGAAGGGCTTCGAAGCCACCTCCATCGAGGAGATCGCGCACCGCGCCAGCGTGTCGAAGCCCGTTGTCTACGAACACTTCGGTGGCAAGGAAGGCATCTACGCCGTCGTTGTCGACCGTGAGATGCAGCGCCTGATGGACCAGATCGTGGTGGCGCTGGAAGGCGGCAGCCACCCGCGTGAGCTGCTGGAACACGCCGCCTGCGCGCTGCTCGACTACATCGAGGGTTCGACGGACGGGTTCCGCATCCTGGTGCGGGACTCGCCCGTTGCTTCGTCTTCCGGCACCTTCTCGTCGTTGTTGAACGACATCGCCTCGCAGGTCGAGCACATCCTCGGCGTGCACTTCGCCAAGCAGGGCTACGACCGCAAGCTGGCCGCGCTGTACGCGCAGGCGCTGGTCGGGATGGTCGCGCTGACCGGGCAGTGGTGGCTGGAGGCGCGCAAGCCGAAGAAGGACGAGGTGGCGGCGCACCTGGTCAACCTGGCCTGGAACGGCCTCTCGGCGATGGAGCACAAGCCAAAGCTGCGCATGCGCGCCTGATCAGCCCTTGTGCATCTGCACGCACCACGGCCTTTTCCTTTGTGCACGGCGTCAACGTCCCGGCGATCGCTGAAACGGTCCGGGCGTACTGCAGCGATGTCTCCAGACGCACGGAGTTCCTGCGTCCGCGTCGCTGTCGGTGCCGTTCGTCGAGGGGTCGAACGGCACGATGGTGATCACCTCAGGCAGTTCCGGTGAGCCTCAGCAGCTTGTTGTTGGTGCCGTTCGACGTCGTGATGTAGAGCGCGCCGTCGGGTCCGGTGCGGGCGGCGCGCAGGCGGCCGTACTTGTCGTTGAGCTCCTCGGGGATGCTGACGTTCTGGACCTTGCCCGCGGCGTCGAGCGTGAACAGCAGCAGCTTCGAGCCCTTGAGAGCGGTGATCGCGAGCTTGCCGTTCCAGAACGCCGCCTGGCAGATCGCCTCGGTCGACGAACCGGACGACCACACCGCCGGCACCGCGTCCGGGAAGCGCTGCTGGTCGGTCATGGGCACACTCTCGTCGTAGCGGCTCGTCGTGCCGCCCTTGGACGGGTCCCAGCCGTAGTTCGCACCCGCGCGCAGCAGGTTGACCTCGTCGTCGATGTCCGGGCCGTGCTCACTCGAGAACGCCTGGTCGCTGTCCGGCCGGAAGACCACGCCCTGCACGTTGCGGTGGCCGTAGCTGAAGATCCGCCGCTCGTTGGCGTTCCCGGAACTGATGAACGGGTTGCCGGCCGCGCCCTCGCCGGTCTCGGGGTCGATCCGCAGCACCTTGCCGCCGAGGCTGGTGCGGTCCTGCGGGTTGCGGGCCTGCGCGATGTCACCGGTGGCGACGTACATCGACCCGTCCGGCGCGAGCGTCGGGCGGCAGCCGGAGTGGCGTCCGCTCGAGTTCGACGGCATGCCGGTGACCAGGTCCTTCACCTTCGCGGCCCTGGTGCCGTCGAGCTTGTACGTCACCAGCCGCACGTCCTTCGACGTGTTGTAGCAGACGGTGAACCGCTGGTTGTCCGGGTGGATCACCATGCCCATCAGGCCGCCCTCGCCACGCGCCTGCACGTCGCGGAGGTCGATGTCGACGGGGGTGACCTGGCCGCCCCGCACCAGCTTGATCGTCCCCGGACGTTCGGTGACCAGCATTGAGCCGTCGGGCAGGAAGCCGAGGTCCCAGGCGTGCTGGAAGCCCGTGGCGACCTCTTCGACCTTGAGACCGGTTGGCGCGGGTGCCTTCGACGGCGCGTTGCCGCCTGGTTCCGGAGTGGAGCAGGCCGCGACTAACAGCACCGACACAGCAACAAGTGCGCGCATGTCGTAACTATGCGTTTGGTGCCGTGGAGGTTCCGTAAGGCCGCTCGACGGGCAGCAACGCACGCGCGCTGTCCAGGTCCTGCGAACGCACTCTCTCGTGGATCTGCCGCGCCAACGTGGTCACGTCGGTGATGCTGACCGTCCACTCGTGGACGTACTTCTCCACGGCCTCACGCGTGAGGCCGATCTGGATGGACCGGTGCTCCAACGCCTCGTGGTTCAGCCCGCGTTCGGGATCCCACTGCACCCGCACCGAGGGCTTGCCGGAGATGTTGCTCTCGACGGCCTGCGACACCGCCCAGTCGAACCCCTCACGGGTGATCCGCACAGCCAACACGCGTTCCTGGCCTTCCTTGAGCGCGTATCCGCAGCGGTACATCATCCAGAGGAACGACGGCTTGATCCACGTCATCCGCTCCATCTTGAACGGCGGCACGAACCGTTGTGCGGCCACCGCGGGCTCCGCGATCGAAGCTGAATAAGCCTGGTAGACCACGATGGACTGATCGTCGTAGTCAGCCCTGATCTCTCTCTTCTGCACGCCGACAGGGTGACCGGGCAGAAGCGGGAGTGCCACCGTAATTCGCTGTGCCGCCGCCGGACCGCAGTGCTAGACAGCCCGCGTGCACAACGCTCCGCAGTTCCCCGATCTGCTCCGGCTGATCGACGACCGGTCCACCGCCTTCCGCGCCGCCATCGCCTCTGCGCCCAGCCTCGACGCGCAGGTGCCCACCTGCCCGGCGTGGACGCTCGCGGACCTCGCCCGGCACATCGGCGAGGGGCGTCGCATCTGGGCCGCCACCGTCGCCGCGGGGCCGGCCGAGGCCAAGGCGAAGCCGGAGCTCGAGCCCATGCCGCAGGAGCGCGAAGCAGTGCTGGCCTGGCTGGAGGAGTCGACGCGGCAACTCCTGGACGCGCTGACCGAGGCCGGTCCGGACCGCGAGTGCTGGGTCGGCTGGACCGACTCGCAGTCGCCGGCGACCACCGGTGCGGTGGCCCGGCACCAGGTCCAGGAGATCGCGGTGCACACCTACGACGCCCAGCTCACCGTCGGCGAACCGCGGCCGTTGCCGGAAGAGGTGGCGCTCGACGGCGTCGAGGAGTTCCTGTTCACCTGCAACGCGACGACGTTCCCGTGGCCGCACGAGCCCGCTGTGCTCGGGTACGTCGCCACCGAGGGCCGCTCGTGGGCGCTCTGGCTCTCCGAGAAGGGCGCACGGGCCGAACCGCTGGCCGGGCCTCCTGAGGCCGACCTCGTCGCCGTCGGTACCGCGAGCAACATCGTTCTGACCATGTACGGCCGCGTCGAACTCGACGTGTTGAAGTTCGAAGGCGACGTGGCAGTGCTCCACGGGCTGGTGGACTGGGTGCCTGCTTGAGGCGCGCTCGAAGCCACCCGATAAGGGGTCGCGCGACGAGCTAAGGTGGGTGGTGAGACCCCTCGTCCCAGGCAGGGGTCTGTCTGGCGTCTCCCACTCGACCGGGGTTTCTCACATGCCGCTGCTCGGCCTGCTCGATGGTGTCCTGCCCGACAAAGCCCTCCGCACGTTGATCGACTCCGCCGGCGTGCCCGAGCTGGCGCTGGACGGCCCGCTGGCCGCCCGCCCGCTCGTGGTCGCCGCGCTGTCCACCGCGAAGCCCGTCCTCGCCGTCACCGCCACCGGGCGTGAGGCCGAGGAGCTGACGAACGTCCTGAGGGACCTCATCGGCGCGGACAAGGTGGCGTTCTTCCCCAGCTGGGAGACGCTGCCGCACGAACGGTTGTCGCCGCGGGCGGACACCGTCGGCGCGCGCCTGCAGGTTCTGCGCAGGTTGAAGCATCCCGAGGGCAACCCGATCAAGGTCCTCGTCACCACGGTCCGCAGCCTGATCCAGCCGATGGCGCCGGACCTCGGCGAGCTGCAGCCCGTTCATCTCAAGACCGGCGAGGAGCAGGACTTCGCGGAGCTGATCACGCGGCTCGCCGAGAACGCCTACACCCGCGTCGACATGGTCGAGAAGCGCGGCGAGTACGCGACCCGAGGTGGCATCCTCGACATCTTCCCGCCGACCGCGGAGCACCCGTACCGCGTCGAGTTCTGGGGCGACGAGGTCAGCGAGATCCGGCCGTTCTCCGTGCAGGACCAGCGATCGCTGCCCGACGAGGTCTCCGGCTTCGTCGCGCCGCCGTGCCGTGAGCTGCTGCTGACCGAGGACGTCAAGCTGCGCGCGGCCGAGCTCGCGGAGGAGCACCAGTCGGACGCCCACCTCGTCGAGATGCTGGAGAAGATCTCCAACGGCATCGCGGTCGAGGGCATGGAGGCGCTCATCCCCGCGCTCTGCCCCGGCGAACTCCAGCTGCTCACCGACGCCGTTCCCCGCGGCACGCACGTCCTGGTCAACGACCCGGAGAAGATCCGGGCCCGCGCCGCCGACCTCGTCCGCACCGGCCAGGAGTTCCTCGAGGCCTCCTGGATGGCGGCTGCCGGCGGGGGCAAGGCGCCGATCGACCTCGGCCGCAGCGCCTACCAGGGCCTGCGCGAGATCGCGGACCACGCCAAGGCGAACGACCGTCCGTGGTGGACGCTCAGCCAGCTCACCACCGACGCGTCGGACGTGGTGCACCTCGACGTCAAGCCGGTCGAGGCCTACCAGGGCGACGTCGAGCGCGCGTTCGCCGACCTCAAGGCGCACACCGCGACGGGTGGCGCGGCCGTGCTGGTCGTGCCCGGCGCCGGTACCGCGCAACGTGCGGTGGAGCGGCTCAAGGAAGCGGACGTCTCGGCGATCTGCGTCGAATCCCTTGACGAGGCACCGAAAGCGGGCATCGTCACGGTCGTACGCGGCTCGCTCGAAGAAGGCTTCGTGCTGCCGGACCTGGCGCTGGTCGTGCTCACCGAGACCGACCTGACCGGCGGTCGCGGTGGAACGTCCACAAAGGACATGCGCAAGATGCCGTCGAAGCGGCGCAACGCGGTGGACCCGCTGGCGCTGCGGGCGGGCGACTTCGTGGTGCACGAGCAGCACGGCATCGGCAAGTACGTGGAGATGGTCCAGCGCACGGTCGCCGGCGCCACCCGCGAGTACCTCGTCCTCGAGTACGCGTCGTCCAAGCGCGGCCAGCCGGGCGACCGGCTGTTCGTCCCGACCGACCAGCTCGACGAGGTCAGCCGGTACGTCGGCGGCGAGCTGCCCACGTTGAACAAGCTCGGCGGCAGCGACTGGAAGAACACGAAGTCCAAGGCGCGCAAGGCGGTCAAGCAGATCGCGGCCGAGCTCGTGCAGCTCTACGCGGCACGGCAGAGCGCACCGGGGCACGCGTTCGCGAGCGACACCCCGTGGCAGCGCGAGCTGGAGGACGCGTTCGCGTTCACCGAGACGCAGGACCAGATGGCCGCGATCGACGAGGTCAAGGCCGACATGGAACGGTCAGTGCCGATGGACCGCGTCATCTGCGGTGACGTCGGCTACGGCAAGACGGAGATCGCGGTCCGCGCGGCGTTCAAGGCGGTGCAGGACGGCAAGCAGGTCGTCGTGCTGGTGCCGACGACGCTGCTCGCCCAGCAGCACCTCAACACGTTCGCCGAACGCATGCGCCAGTTCCCGGTGATCGTCAAGGGACTGAGCCGCTTCACGGACCCGCAGGAGTCCGCGCAGACCATCGCCGGTCTCGCGGACGGCGAGGTCGACATCGTGATCGGCACGCACCGGTTGCTGCAGAAGACCGTGCGCTACAAGGACCTCGGCCTCGTGATCGTCGACGAGGAGCAGCGGTTCGGCGTGGAGCACAAGGAACACATCAAGGCGCTGCGCACGCACGTCGACGTGCTGACCATGTCCGCGACGCCGATCCCGCGCACGCTGGAGATGTCGCTCGCCGGCATCCGCGAAATGTCCACGATCCTGACGCCGCCTGAGGAACGCCACCCGATCCTCACCTACGTCGGTGCGTACGACGACAAGCAGGTCGGCGCCGCGATCCGCCGCGAGCTGATGCGTGACGGCCAGGTCTTCTACGTGCACAACCGGGTCTCGACGATCGAGAAGGCCGCGAAGCGCATCCGCGAGCTGGTGCCGGAGGCCAGGGTCGTCACCGGGCACGGCCAGATGAACGAGGACAAGCTCGAACACCTCATCCAGGGCTTCTGGGAACGCGAGTACGACGTGCTCGTCTGCACCACGATCGTCGAGACGGGCCTGGACATCTCCAACGCCAACACGCTGATCGTCGAGCGCGGCGACCTGCTCGGCCTGGCCCAGCTGCACCAGTTGCGCGGCCGCGTCGGCCGTGGCCGCGAGCGCGGGTACTCGTACTTCCTGTACCCGCCGGAGACCCCGCTGACCGAGCACGCCCACGACCGGCTCGCGACGATCGCGCAGAACACCGAGCTGGGCGCCGGCATGGCCGTGGCCATGAAGGACCTGGAGATCCGCGGCGCCGGCAACATCCTCGGCGCCGAGCAGTCAGGGCACATCGCGGGCGTCGGCTTCGACCTGTACATCCGGCTGGTGGGCGAGGCCGTCGAGGCGTTCCGCAAGCACGCCGGCGCGGACGGGCCTGACGTCGAGGAGGACCTCGCCGAGGTCCGCGTCGACCTCCCGGTGGACGCGCACATCCCGCACGAGTACGTGCCGGGCGAGCGCCTCCGTCTGGAGGCCTACCGCAAGATCGCGGCCGCCTCGGACGAACCGGCGCTGCAGGCCGTCTGGGACGAGCTCAAGGACCGCTACGGCACGCCGCCGGAGCCGGTGGAGCGTCTGCTGAGCGTGGCCCGGTTGCGGCACACCTGCCGCCGGCACGGGGTCACCGAGGTGATCGCGATGGGGCAGAACATCCGGTTCGCGAGGCTGGAACTGCTCGACTCGCAGCTGGTCAGGCTGCGCCGGTTGTTCCCGAAGGCGCTCTACAAGCAGGCACTGGGCACGGTGACGGTGCCTAGGCCGACAGAAGGAGCGGCAGGCGGCCGGATGGGTGCACCTCAGCTGCGCGACCAGGAGCTGTTGAACTGGTGCGGTGCGTTCCTCGACTCACTCGCGGGGACTCCCGTGACCCCGGTCACCAAGGCGTGAGAGGGTAGATCCTCGTGAGCACTGTTCTGAAGCGTTTCTCGCTGGTCGGTGTTGCCGTGGCGCTGTTCGCCACCGGTTGTGGCACCGGGCCCGCGAAGGCCAGTTCGGCCGCGATCGTCGGGGGTCAGTCGATCGGCCTGGGCACCGTCCAGGAACGCACCGTGAAGGTGCTCAAGAAGGAGCCCGCGGCCCAGCAGATGCAGGACCAGGGCAAGCTCGACCAGGTCTCGCGGCTGGTGCTGGCGGACGAGATCACCCACAAGATCGCCGAGCACGCGGCGCAGCGCGAGAACATCACGGTCGACGAGACCAAGGTGTACGACGCGGTGCAGGAGAAGGGTGGCCCCGAGGCCGCCGCGAAGCAGAGCGAGCAGGACGAGACCACGATCCACCGTCGCCAGCGCGACGTGCTGGTCATGGGCGAGCTCGCCAAGCGCAACCTCTCCACGCTCGAGGTCGTGATCGACTTCTTCCAGGTCAAGGACCCGAAGGAAGCCAAGGAGAAGGCCGCGGAAGTCACGGCCGACCCCTCGAAGATGTCGCGGTTCGTGCAGGAGGCCCCGCGCACCACCGGCGGTCAGCAGGCCTCGGCGTCGAACCAGAAGGTCCGCGTCACCGAGAACCCGTCGCTGGTGCACACGATGCTGTGGGGCGTGAAGCCCGGCACCGTCGTCGCCTTCCCCGCCGACGAGCAGCAGTCCAGCTGGATGGTCGCGCTGGTCAAGGAGCGCAACAAGGTCTCCCCGGTTCCCGGTGAGGACGACCTGACCGAGCGGATCGACCCGCGCCTGCTCGCCGCGTTCGGCCTGCGGATCGCCCAGTTCCTGGCGGCGGACCAGCAGATCGAGGTCAACCCGCGCTACGGCGTGTGGGACCCGACCGACGCGACCGTGGTGCCCTCCGCCGGTGAGAAGGCCGGGTTCGTCGGCGTGCCCGCGGCCAAGAACAAGTCTTGATCACCGTCATCGTCCTGAGCGAGCGGCTCGACGCCGTGCTGCCCGCTGCCGCCCTGCCCGCGTTGCGCACGGCCAAGGCCGTCTACGCGGGCGAGGGCGTCGCTCCCGAGTTCTGGTCCACGCTGGGTGTCGACGGGCCCGCGCCCGCCGTCGTCGAGGACGGCGCGGTGGTGATCACGACGTCGGCAGAGGCGTATCCCGGCGCCGTGGTGATCACGACGCCGGAGCCGATGGGTGCCGCCTTGCTCGACGCAGCCGCGGTGATGCACCGGCTGCGTTCGCCGGGCGGATGTCCGTGGGACGCGGAGCAGGATCATCAGTCGCTGCGCCAGTACCTGGTCGAGGAGACCTTCGAACTGCTGGAGGCGATCGAGGACGGCGACCGCGCGGCGATGCGCGAGGAGCTGGGCGACGTGCTCCTGCAGGTGCTGTTCCACGCTCGGGTCGCGGCGGAGGATCCGAGTGATCCATTCGACATCGATGCTGTTGCGTCCGAACTGGTGGCCAAGCTCGTCGGGCGTCACCCGCACGTCTTCGAGGGCCACGATCCGGCCGTGCACGACGCGACCTCGCAGCAGCACCGGTGGGAAGAGCTGAAGCAGGTCGAGAAGCGACGTGAGTCCAGTGTGGACGGTGTTGCGCTGGGTCAGCCAGCTGTCGCGCTGGCCGCGAAGCTGGTGCAGTGCACCAAACGCGCGGGTCTCCCCGTCGATCTGCTGCCGGAGGACGACGACACGGGCACGACGTTGTTCGCCGTGACCGCCCTCGCGAAGATCGCGGGTGAGGACCCGGAGACAGAGCTCCGCCAGGTCTGCCGCCGTTTCGCCGCGAACGTTCGTGAAGCGGAAGCCAAGGCGCGGGCCGAAGGTGCAGATTCTCTGACAGCAGAGGACTGGCGACGGTTTTGGCCCTCGTCAACTACTCGGCCCTGAGAGGCTGAGCTCAAGGGCTCGATCCTCCGGGCTTTGTTCGCGTTCCTCGTCCACGGCTGGCTGCGCGTGTGCTGGCCGCATCTCCCGATCGCTGTTCACGCAGCTGCCGGGTCGGGCACGTTGACATGTACCCACACCAACCGTGCCCGGTTTCGGACGTTCACGGCGGCGACGACGTCGGCGGGTCCAGCAAGACCGCATCGGCGACAGTAGAAATTGTCCCTAGCGGGGCGGTTGGCGCGTTCGGTGTGCCCGCATCGCGGACACATCTGGCTGGTGTACCGGGCGTCCACGGTCAGCACCGGCACCCCGGCGCGTTTCGCTTTGTAGCGGATGTGCTGTTCGAGCTGGTGGAACGGCCAGCTGGTGAGTGTGGCTCGCTGGTGCCGCGAAACCGTGACCCGATCACGGATACCGCCCAGGTCCTCCAGGGCGATACCGCGACCGGTGCGTTCGGCAACAGCCACAACCTGATTGGCAACTCGATGGTTCACCTGTGTCGCGTGTCGGGCTTCACGCTTGGAGCGGTGCTTCAACCGACGCCGCGCCGACTTCGTCCGCTTCGCCTGCAGCTCGGCGCGCTTACGGGCGTGCCAGCGGCGATAGCGCTGCAGGCGGCGCCCTTGGAAGTCGTCGCCGTCCGACGTCGTGGCCAGGTTCACGATTCCCCGGTCCACCCCGATCCAGTCGACTGGATCGAACTCGGGCTTCTCCTCGATCTCGCAGGTCGCGATCAGGAACCACATGCCGTCCCTGCACGCCAGATCCGACTCGCCCCGCCGATACGCACGCAGCGTCGTGAGCTGATCCGGTGAACCCGTGAATCGCAGGTTCTTCACCCGGCCCGCCACCGTCCAGATCGACACCGTGCCCGCGTCGTACTGCCACGACAAGCAGCGGTCATCGAACGGCTGCGCCGCATCACGGCGGAACCCGATCGGTTTCGACTGCGCCTTCGCTCGGCGCTTGTTGCCCACCGGGCCGAGGTTGCCGTTGCGGATGCTCGCGCACAGTGTGGTGTAGGCGTCCGTGATTTTCTTGATCACATGCTGAGCGGCCTGCGCACCCAGTCCTCGCGCCTTCACCGCAGCATAGGTGGACTTGCGTAACGAGTACTCACGAAACACGCCCGTTTCGAACGCTACTCGCGACACGGCATCGGCGGCGTCATTGCACGCGTGCAGGGTCGACCGCAACGCCGCTGCCTGCTCGGCGGTCGGAAGCAGCTTCACCTGCACGACGAGCTTCACCTGAGCGACCGTGCCGAACACGCGTTCGAGACAGTTGCCTGGGTTCAGGCAACGCCACACCCCTGCACCAATGCGTCCTCGCAGCCCCAGGGCGCCGCAGGGCCAAAGCGCGTATGTAACCGGTCGGGATTCCTGCGACGGCTTCGCCGGGCGGTGAACGTGGGCTAACGTCGATCTCGTGACTTACCTGCGGTATCCGCACCTGAGCGGTGACTTGGTGACGTTCGTGGCGGAGAACGACGTGTGGCTCGCGCCCGTCGGTGGGGGAAGGGCCTGGCGCGCGTCCGCTGATCAGGTACCTGCCCGCTCACCACGATTCTCCCCTGATGGCACGCATCTCGCGTGGGCCAGCACGATCGACGGCGCGCCGGAAGTGCGAGTGGCGCCTGTGGACGGTGGCCCCGCACGCCGATTGACGCACTGGGGTGTGAGCCGCACGGCCGTGTCCGGGTGGACGCCGGACGGGCGAGTGCTCGCCGTGTCGACCACCGGGCAGATGTCGAGGCACCGCAAGCAGGCGCACGCCGTTGCGCTGGACGGCGGACCGGCGGAGCTGCTGCCGTTCGGGTGGGTCAACGACGTCTCGTTCGGTCCGGACGGCCAGATCGTCACGTCGTCGAGCTACATGCAGGAACCCGCGAACTGGAAGCGTTATCGGGGCGGCACCGCCGGCAAGCTGTGGGTGGATCTCGCCGGTGACGGTGAGTTCTCCCGGATCCTGGGCGACCTGAAGTCGTCGCTGACGAACCCGATGTGGGTGGACGGCCGGATCGCGTTCCTGTCGGACCACGAGGGCGTCGGCAGCGTGTACTCGGTGCTGCCGGACGGCACCGACCTGCGCCGCCACACGACCGGGGAGTTCTACGCGCGCAACGCGACCACCGACGGCGAGCGGGTGATCTTCCACCAGGCCGGCGAGCTGTGGCTGCTGGAGGGCCTGTCGGACCTGCGCAAGCTCGACATCAAGCTCGGCGGCCCGCGCACCGGCCTGCAACCGCGCCACATCAAGGCTTCCGGCAACATCGAGTCGTTCAGCCTCGACCACACCGGCCGCGCGTCGGCCGTCGAGGTCCGCGGTTCCGTGCACTGGGTGACGCATCGCGACGGCCCGGTGCGGGTGCTGGCCGACCGCTCGGACGTCCGCGCACGGCTGCCGAAGGTGCTCGGCGAGACCGATCACGTGGTGTGGGTGACGGACGTCGAGGGCGAGGAAGCCCTGGAGATCGCGCCCGTCGGTGGCGTCGAGCCGGGCAACACTGCGCGCCGTGTCGCTTCCGGCGTGCTGGGACGGGTCATGTCGCTGGCCGCCGCGCCGGATGGTTCGCGCGTGGCCGTGGCGACGCACGACGGCCGGTTGTTGTTGGTGGACATCGCTTCCGGTGAGGTCCGCGAGGTCGTCTCGGGTGCCAACGCGCACATCACGAACCTCGCGTTCTCGCCGGACTCCGCGTGGCTGGCGTGGTCGCATCCCGGACCGATCCCGTTGCGGCACATCAAGATGGTGAACGCGGCCGATCTGTCCATTGTGGACGTGACACCGCTGCGGTTCGCCGACTTCGCGCCGACCTTCACCGAGGACGGCAAGTACCTGGCGTTCCTGTCGATCCGCACGTTCGACCCGGTCTACGACGCGCACGTGTTCGACCTGTCGTTCCCGACGGGCTGCCGGCCGCACCTCGTGCCGCTGGCCGCGACCACGCCGTCGCCGTTCGCGCCGATGCGCGGCGGTCGCCCGGTCGGTGACGAGGACAAGGACTCCGACGACGAGGACGAGAAGACCCCGGTCACGAAGGTCGACATCGAGGGCATCGCCGATCGCGTGGTGCCGGTGCCCGTCGCGGCCTCCGAGTACGTGGGTCTCAAGGCTGCCAAGGGCGGACTGTTGTGGTTGCGCCGGCCGTTGCTCGGGGTGCTGGGCGACAACCTGGCTTCGCCGGAGTCCCGGCCGCCGCGCACGGTGCTGGAGCGCTTCGATTTCACGAAGGCGAAGACCGAGTGCCTGGCGGACAGCGCGGAAGCGTTTGCGGTGTCCGGTGACGGCAAGCGGATGATCGTCGAGGACCGCGGTGACCTGCGGGTGGTGCCGACCGACAGCAAGGCCGACGAGGACTCCGCCGACTACGTGGAGATCGACCTGGCTCGGGTGCGGGTCGTGGTCGACCCCGCGGCGGAGTGGGCGCAGATGTACGCCGAGAACGGGCGGCTCATGCGCGACCACTTCTGGCGCACCGACATGGGCGGCGTCGACTGGCAGGGCGAGCTCGACCGCTACCGGCCGCTGGTGGCCGAGCTGGGCAGCCACGACGACCTGGTCGATCTGCTGTGGGAGGTGCAGGGCGAACTCGGCACCTCGCACGCCTACGTCTGGGGCGAGTCGCCGCGTGTGCCCGCGTCCCGTCGGCAGGGTCTGCTCGGGGCGGACCTGGCTCGTGAGGGTGATGACTGGGTGGTCAAGCGCGTGATCCCCGGCGAGACGTCCGACCCGCACGCTCGTTCGCCGTTGGCCGCCCCCGGGGTGGCTGTGCGCGCGGGCGACGTGCTGGTGGCCGTTGACGGTCGTCCGGTCGGTCTGGCGGGCCCTGGTGCGTTGCTGGTGGGCACCGCGGGCAAGCCCGTGGAGCTGACAGTGCGGCCGAGTGGTGGTGGAGAGCTCCGTCGGGTCGTTGTCGTGCCTCTGGCCGACGAGGAACCGCTGCGCTACCACGACTGGGTGGCGAACAGGCGTGCGTTCACGCACCAGGTGTCCGGTGGCCGGGTGGGCTATCTGCACGTGCCGGACATGATGGGCGCCGGCTGGGCACAGCTGCACCGCGACCTGCGGGTGGAGCTGGCGCGCGAGGCGTTGGTGCTGGACGTCCGTGAGAACGGTGGCGGTCACACGTCCCAGCTGGTGATCGAGAAGCTCGGGCGCAAGGTCATCGGGTGGTCGGTGGCGCGCGGGTACACGGCGTCGGAGTCGTACCCGCAGGACGCGCCGCGCGGACCGGTCGTGGCGGTGGCCGACGAGTACGCCGGATCCGACGGCGACATCGTCAACGTAGCCATCAAGGAACTCGGGATCGGACCCGTCGTCGGGGTCCGGACCTGGGGCGGTGTCATCGGCATCGACATGCTCTACACGCTGGTCGACGGCACCATGGTCACCCAACCGAGGTACGCATCTTGGTTCAAGGGCCATGGATGGGACGTGGAGAACTACGGTGTCGACCCGGACATCGAGGTGGTCATGTCACCGTCCGACCGTGTTTCCGGGCGCGACCCGCAGCTGGAGAAGGCCGTTTCGTTGGCTCTGGAAAGCCTTTCATCTTCGCCTGCTGCTCACGCTCCGGAGTTGCCGCCGTTGGTGTAAACACCCCATCGTGTGACTAAAGAACTGTGACGGACTGTTCCATGTGGACGATCAACCAGATGGAACAGTTGTCACCGTTCGGGGGTGTGCTGGAGATGAGTCACCGTGATGAGCCGCGCAGCGGTCGCGGATGTTTTGGTGCCGTGGTCGTCGTGCCGTTCCTGGCGCTGGGCGGCATGTTCGCGTTGATCGCCCTGACGGGGTCGCCGGATGAGGCGCCGCTGGCGGCTCCGCCGCCTGCACGGCCTACTTCTCAGTGGTGGACAGAGCCCTTTGAGACCGGGGCTACGTTGTCCACGGTTACTGAGACTGTGGTGGTGGAGGGGCGGGCTCGGGAGGTGGCGGCGGCTCGGTTGGCCACTGCTACGGCTACTCGGGTTTCCACGGTTACTGAGACTGTGCGGGTTAGTACTACAAAGCCTGCGGCTGTTGGGCGGAATGAGCCTGGGGTTGAGCCTGGGCCTGGGGAAGAGGAGCCGGGTGGGCCGGTGGTCACGTCCCCTTCGGACAGTGCTTCGCCGCCGGTGGTCACGACGTCCTCTGTGGTTGCTGCGCCTCCGGCTCCTCCGGTTGTGGGGCCGCCGGTTTCGAGTGCTCCTTCGGAGCCGAGTGTGCCGGTCACCTCGCCTCCTGCTGAGGTGCCGCCTTCTACGCCTCGGGCTGAGGATCCGGTGCCGCCGACTACTCCGACTGCGCCGACTGTGCCTACTGCTCCGGTTGAGCCGCCGTGTGATCGGTCTGAGCCTGCGCCTGGCGACTCTGGGGAGCCGGCCGTTGAGGTTTCGGTGGAGTTGCCGCTGGCATCCCCTGTTGAGGATTTGGCCACGTCCTCCGCGCCCTTGGCAGGGGTCTGAGAGAGGGGGCTGGGGCCTTCATCCGCCAGGTCCCGGCTTCCTTCAGATGCTGATAGAACGCACAGATTTTGTGTGCAGTGCGGGGTTGGGTGTTTGCCCTTGGGCTGGTCGCCCCGACTGACCGGCCTCTTCTGTTGGGTCACCTGACCTGCGGGGCAGTGGTTGTTGCCGCTGCCCCGTTTCTGCGTGTGGTCACCTTTTCCTGGGGGCTCCGCCCCCAGACCTCCGCCAATCTGATCTGGGGGTCCTCCGCCGTGCGTGGGTTGATGGCACGCCTGTTGCGTTGGGCGGAGTTGCGTTGCGTGGGTGACGGGGACCCGCCCGGAGCGCTGTTTCAAGCGTTAGGGCGCCTCGGCTTCGCCTTCGGGACTGCTCGCCTGCGGCTTCGCTTGGGGCCTCGCCTGCGGCATCGGCGTGCTAGGCCACGCTTGCCCTTGCGTAGGCGTCGGCGCCGCTGAAGACGTTTTGGCCGTATTCCACGGAGTTGTTGTAGGTCATGACTGCCGCCCACCAGCCCTGGCCTGTGCCCAGGTCCCTTGCGCCGCCTCCGCAGAGGTAGCGGGCTGCTGTTAGGGCTGCGTCGTCGATGTTTTGGGGGTCTGCTGGGAGGCCGTCGGCCGCTGCTCGCTTGGCCCAGCGGTTCCAGGTGCCTGGGATGAACTGCATTGGGCCTACGGCTCGGTCCCAGGAGGTGTCGCCGTCCAGGCGGCCGCCGTCGGTGTCTGGGATGGCTTTTACGCCTGGGCCGCCGTTCAGCGGGATGCCGATGATGGGGCGGGTGGGGAGGCCGTTGTCTTGCAGGCGGGCGCCGTTGATGTTGCCGTGGTGCGATTCGACTCTGCCGATGCCTGCCAGGGTGGCCCAGGAGATGCGGCAGGCGGGGGACTCGCGCTGCATCGTCAGGTCGGCTGTGGCGTAGGCGTGCAGGGCGCGGGTGGGGATGTCGGTTTTCGAGGCGACTCTGGTGGCCCACTCGGTCAGGGGGTTCGTGTCTGTTGTGGTGGTGGTGTTGCCTGGGGTGGCGGCGCTGCCTGGGGCTGCTGCGCCTGGTTGTACTTCCTGGATGGGGACCAGGAACGGCGGTGGGCCCAAGGGGGCGGCGTCTTTGCGGTTCAGGGCGCCCAGGGCCCAGGCGCCGGCGGCTACTACGACTATCAGCAGCAGCACCAGGACGATGCGGCCGAAGATGTTGCCTGAGCGGTTGCGGCGGGCGGGGGAATCCTTCAGCGGCGGCGGGACCACGTAGTCAGGCTACGTGCTCTGTGTGGGTGGTGGCCGGGTCAAGCGTGATGAAACCGGCACTGTTGGCGGCTGGACATTCAGGTGAGGCTTACCTTAAATAAGGCCGACCTAATTTGCGGAGGCTGCGGGATGTTGTTCGCCAATGGCTTGATCGGGCTGCGGGAGGGGCTTGAGGCCGCGCTCGTGGTGAGCATCTTGATCGCATTCCTGGTGAAGACGGATCGACGGCACGCGCTCAAGTGGGTTTGGGTGGGTGTTGTCACGGCTCTGGCACTGTCGGTAGCGGCTGGGGCGATCATCACGTTCAGTGCCGCCGGCATGACGTTTGAGCAGCAGGAAGCGTTCGGCGGGATCATGTCGATCATTGCCGTCGCGTTCGTCACCGGAATGATCTTCTGGATGCGCAGGGCGGCCAAGACGATCGCGGCCGAGTTGCGCGGCAAAATGGACGAAGCGCTGCAAATCGGACCTATCGCCATTGTTGGTCTTGCCCTTTTGTCGGTGGGGCGGGAAGGGCTGGAGACGGCCGTCTTCTTCTATTCCAGCGTGCAGGCCGCCGGCGGGGGCACGACTGAGCCGTTGATCGGGTTTTTGCTGGGGATCGCGGTGGCGGTGGTGATCGCCGGGCTGCTGTACCAGGGGGCGATCCGGTTCGATCTCGGGAAGTTCTTCACGGTCACGGGTGTGCTGCTCGTGTTCGTGGCGGCGGGGGTGCTCAGTTACGGCATCCACGACCTGCAGGAGGCCGCGATCCTGCCCGGGTTGAACACGCTGGCGTTCGACATCAGCGACACCGTGCCGGAGGACTCCTGGTACGGGGCGTTGCTCAAGGGGTTCTTCAACTACTCGCAGCGGACGTCCGTGCTGCAGGCCATCGCGTGGGTCGGCTACGTGGTGGTGGTTCTGTCCCTGTTCCTCATCCGGCCGCGCCGCCGCGCCGCCGTGGCCAACTGATCAATGGAGTGACCGTGCGCAAGGCAGTAGTGATTCTCGGCTCGCTCGCGGTGCTGGCGGCGTGTAGCAGCAACGGCGGCACGAGTGGTGCTAGTGGCAACATCGCTGTTGAGGCGACTGATGACGCGTGCAAGGTTGCCAAGACCGACGCGAGCACCGGCAACGTCACGTTCGAGGTGACCAACAAGGGCACCAAGGTGACCGAGTTCTACCTCTACGCGGAGGGCGACCGGATTCTCGGCGAGGTCGAGAACATCGGGCCAGGGTTGTCGCGGAAGCTGATCGTCGAGGTGACGGAGTCCGGCAAGTTCCAGACGGCGTGCAAGCCCGGTATGAAGGGCGACGGCATCCGTGGCGACTTCACCGTCACCGGTGACGCCAAGAAGTCCACTGACAGCAACGCGTTGCTCGCCGAGGCGACCAAGAGCTACCAGCGTTACGTCAACTCGCAGGCCGACCAGCTGCTGGTCAAGACCGAGGAGTTCGTCAACGCGGTCAAGGGCAAGAAGGTCGACGACGCCAAGGCGCTCTTCCCCGTGTCGCGGCTGTACTGGGAGCGCATCGAGCCCGTCGCGGAGAGCTTCGGCGACCTCGACCCCAAGATCGACGGTCGCGAGGACGTGATCGACGAAGGCATGGAGTTCACCGGCTTCCACCGCCTCGAGAAGGACCTGTGGGTGTCCGGGCTGCAGGCCGACTCCGACAAGATCGCGGACCAGTTGCTGGTCGACGTCAAGGAGATCGTGGCCAAGGCGAAGGCGGTCGAACTGACGCCGTTGCAGCTGGCCAACGGTGCCAAGGAGCTGCTCGACGAGGTCGCCACCGGCAAGATCACCGGCGAGGAGGACCGCTACTCGCACACCGACCTGTGGGACTTCCGCGCCAACGTGGACGGCTCGCAGGCCGCGATCGCCGCGCTGCGCCCGGTCGTGGAGCAGAAGGACAAGGCGCTCGTGTCCACTTTGGACGCCAAGTTCAAGGCGCTCGACGAGGCGCTGGAGAAGCAGCGCAAGGGTGACGGCTTCAAGCTCTACACCGAGCTGACGCAGGACGAGATCAAGGCGCTGGCCGAGTCCGTGGACGCGCTGGGCGAGCCGGTCAGCAAGGTGGCGGAAGTGGTGTCGGCCAAGTGACCGGAGTTCCCCGTCGCAGGTTGCTCGGGTTCGCGGGCGCCGGTGTGGCGCTCGCGGGCGCGGGCGCCGCCGCCGGTGTGCTCGCCTCCAAGCAGTCGCCGGAGGTGGAGAACCTCGCGGCGGCGAAGGTGCCGTTCTACGGCGACATCCAGGCGGGCATCACCACGACCGCGCAGGACCACATGCACTTCGTCGCGCTGGACGTGAAGACGAAGAGCCGCGACGAGCTGGTCGACCTGCTCAAGCAGTGGACCGTTGCCGCGGAACGGATGACCGCGGGCCAGGAGGCCGCGGAGAACGGTGCGGTCGGTGGCAACGCCGAGGCGCCGCCCAAGGACACCGGCGAGGCGCTCGACCTGCCCGCGTCCGCGTTGACGATCACGATCGGCTTCGGGCCGTCGTTGTTCGACGACAGGTTCGGGTTGAAGGACAAGCGGCCGGAACGACTGATCGACCTGCCGCGCTTCCCGCAGGACGACCTGGATCCCGCGCGCAGCAACGGTGACATCTGCATCCAGGCCTGCGCGAACGACCCGCAGGTCGCCGTGCACGCGATCCGCAACCTGGTGCGCATCGGGTTCGGGCGAGTGGCGGTGCGCTGGTCGCAGCTCGGGTTCGGCCGAACCTCGTCGACCACGCGTGATCAGGCGACGCCGCGCAACATGTTCGGGTTCAAGGACGGCACGCGCAACATCAAGGCCGAGGACACCGAGCACCTCCGCAACCACGTCTGGGTCTCGAAGGAGGACGGCCCGGACTGGCTCGTCGGCGGCACGTACCTGGTGTCGCGCCGGATCCGCATGCACATCGAGATCTGGGACCGCACGTCGCTGACCGAGCAGGAGCAGATCGTCGGCCGCACCAAGGGCGAGGGCGCACCGCTGGGCCAGCAGAAGGAGTTCGACGAACCCGACCTGCACGTCAAGGGTGCCGGCGGGATCCCGTTGATCAACGACATCGCGCACATCCGGCTCGCCTCGCCGGAGTCGTTGAACGGCGCCAGGATCCTGCGCCGCGGCTACAACTTCACCGACGGCTCGGACGGGCTCGGGCACCTCGACGCGGGCCTGTTCTTCGTGGCGTTCAACCGCGACTCGCGCACGCAGTTCGTGCCGATGCAGCACGCGTTGTCCACAAAGGACGACATGATGGAGTACGTCGAGCACACGGGTTCGGGACACTTCGCAGTGCCGCCGGGCGTGCAACCCGGTGGCTACTGGGGCGAGACCCTCTTCAAGAGCTAGTGTCCTGAGTCGCTGGTTCACGGTCAGCTTGTGGCGTCTGCAAGTACCACCAACTCAAGATCATCGGGCGTGTAACTACACCCGACCGGCCTGCTCCGGCGGCCACGGACCGCGGACCTGCTTGTTGGGTGTAGTTACAGGCGATTTGATCAAGAGTTGGCG
>NZ_JBSGXZ010000068.1:0-26392 GCF_053610285.1 Lentzea sp. NPDC054927 | reverse complement strand
CCGAGGACCAGATCAAGTACTCGTGGAACTACGCGTTGCTGGTGGCGGAAGGGCCGTCACCGCGGTCGCTCGTGCCGGCGCCGATGTTGCGGGGCATGGCCGAGGGCAAGATCGTGCGGTTCGAGGAGATCACGCGCTGTCCGCTCGAGGTGCAGGACTGCATGCTGTCGATGCTGTCCGACCGCGTGATGGCGATCGGCGAGCTGAACGGGCCGGACGGCATGGTGTTCGCGCAGGACGGGTTCAACGTGATCGCCACGGCGAACACGCGGGACCGGGGCGTCAACGAGATGAGTGCCGCGCTGAAGCGGCGGTTCAACTTCGAGACGGTGTTCCCGATCGCGGACTTCCACACCGAGCTCGCGCTGGTCGAGCAGGAGGCGGCGAAGCTGCTGGAACGCTCCGGGGTCGAACTCGCGCCGAAGCGGGACGTGCTGGAGGTGCTGGTCAAGACCTTCCGCGACCTGCGGGAGGGCACCGACCGGCTCACCACCGTCATGAGCACGGCAGAGGCCGTGTCGGTAGCGCACGCGGTCGGGCTCAGGGGCTGGTTCCTGCGCGGTGAGGCAGGGACGGCCGCGGACGTCGTCGAGTGCTTGGCGGGCACGGCGGCCAAGGACAACGCGGAGGACCTGGCGCGGCTGCGGCGGTACCTGGAGCAGCACGCGCCGCGGCGCAAGGGGAAGCAATGGCAGGAGCTGCACCAGGCTCGGCACCTGCTGCCCGGCTGATGGGGGCCGTGTTCGTCGGCGTCCGGCACCACAGTCCCGCCTGTGCCCGGCTGGTCGCCGACGCCGTCCAGACCCATCAGCCCGCGTACGTGCTGATCGAGGGGCCGGCCGACTTCAACGAGCGCGTCGACGAGTTGCTGCTGGGCCACGAACTCCCGGTGGCGTTGTTCAGCTACTCGGACCAGCACGCGTCGTGGTCGCCGTTCTGCGACTACTCACCGGAGTGGGTGGCGATCACCGAGGCGCGCCGGTGCGGCGCGGAGGTCAGGTTCATCGACCTGCCCGCGTGGCACGAGGCGTTCCGGGACGTCAGCAACCGCTACGCCGACGCGGAGTTGCGGTACGCCGAGGTCGTCGAGCGGTTGTGCCAGGAGTTCGCGGTCGACAACGTCGACGTGCTGTGGGACCACCTCTTCGAGTGCGAAGAGACCCCGAAGGGCATGGACGAGTACTTCGACCTGCTGCGCGGCACGGCCACGGCGGACGACGGCGACTCGGCTCGCGAGGAGTACATGGTGAGCTGGGTGCGAGCCGCCCTGAAGCACGCGGGCGACAAGCCGGTCGTCGTCGTGACCGGCGGCTTCCACACGCCCGCGCTCAAGGCCAAGCTCGACGCCGGTCCCCACGACGACACCGAGTGGCCGGAGGTGCCGGAACGCGAGCGGGGCGCCAGTTATCTCGTGCCGTACTCGCACGCGCGGCTGGACGCCTTCACCGGTTACCAGTCGGGCATGCCGTCGCCCGGCTACTACCAGCAGGTCTGGGAGAACGGGGCGCAACGGGCGGCGGACTGGCTGGTCGAGTCGGTCGCCACGAGGCTGCGCAGGAGGCAGCAGCCGGTGTCGACGGCGGACCTGATCGCGGCGCACACCCAGGCCGGGGCGCTGGCACGGTTGCGCGGACATGAGCACCTGGCGCGCACGGACGTGCTGGACGGGTTGACCAGCGCGTTGATCTCGGAGGACCTCACGCAGCCACCGCCGTGGACGCGGCGCGGCACGCTGCAACCCGGCGCCCATCCGGCGTTGATCGAGATGATCGGGGCGTTGCGCGGCGACAAGGTCGGGCGGCTGCACCCGGACACGCCGGCACCACCGCTGGTCCACGCGGTGCAGGAGCTCCTCCGGGCGCACGGGCTCGATCAGGAGGGCAAGATCGCGCTCGACCTCACGGACGCGGAGGCGTTGGAGCGCAGCAGGATCCTGCATCGGCTGCGGGTGCTGCGGATTCCCGGCTTCGAGCGCACGAGTGGGCCGTCGGAGGGCGCGCAGCCGCAGTTGGACGAGCAGTGGGTGCTCCGGCCGGGCGAGGAGCGGCTGGCGGCGTTGATCGAGGCCGCCGAGAACGGTGCCACGCTGGAGGAAGCAGCCGGCGTCGCGCTGGAACGCCGGTCACGGCAGGCCCAGCTGGAGCAGCTCGCCGGGATTCTGTTCGACGCGGTGCTGTGCGGGATCTCGTCGTTGTCCGGCAGGGTCAAGGAGTCGCTCAACGAGGGCGTCCGGGAGACGGGCGATCTCGCGGCGCTCGGGCACGTGCTGAGCGGGGTGCTCGGGCTGTGGCGGCACGACAGGTTGTTCGGCACGAAGAAGGACCCGTTGCTGGGCGCGGTGATCGACGCGGGCACCACCAGGGTGCTGTGGCTGATCGAGGGCCTGCACGGCGGCCCGGCACCGGCCGATCCCCAGCGGCTCAGGGCGATGGCCGCGACCAGGGACGCCGTGCTGCACGCGAAGTCCGCGCTGTCACTGGACACGGTGGACGTCACGGGTGTGGCGACCCGCGTCAGCAACGACGCGCAGGCACCACCGGATCTGCGCGGTGCCGCGCTCGGGCTCGCCTGGACGCTCGGCTCACAGCCGGATGTGCGGAAGGTCCGCGGCATCGACGCGCTCGGCGACTGGCTCGCCGGGTTGTTCGCGGTGGCACGGGAAGAGGTGCTGGCGAGCCCTGACCTGGTCGGGGTGCTCGACGAACTGGTCAGCGCGATGACCGAGGACGAGTTCCTGGTGGCGCTGCCCGCGTTGCGGCTCGCCTTCAGCTACTTCCCGCCCAGGGAACGGGAGACCATCGCGGCCACCGTTCTCGACCATCGCGGTGTCGAGGGCAACGCGAAGAACCTCACCCGGATCACCACCGATCCGATGATCGTGGCGGAGGCGATGGCCGTCGAACGACGCGTCGACGCGCTGCTCACCAAGGGCGGGCTGGCATGACGGACCTGGAACGCTGGCGGCTGATCCTCGGCGAGCCCGCCTCCCGCTGCACCGGTGGCCTGCAGGGCGACGCGGCACGCAGGGACGCCGCACTGCAGTGGCTCTACGGACGCGACCCGGAGCTGGCCGAACGCGGTGTGCGCAAGGGCGGCAGCGAGGACTCGGTGCTGCAGACGGTCGACTGGCTGGACGAGGTGCACACCCTGTTCCCGCGGGAGACGATCGAACGGCTCGAGCGCGACGCCGTCGAGCGGTACGAGATCACCGACATCGTCACGGATCCCGATGTGCTGCAACGGATCGAGCCGAACCCGGCCCTGCTGCGCGCGGTGCTGCGGACCAAGCACCTGATGAACCCCGCGGTGCTCGCGATGGCGCGCAAGATCGTCGAGGCGGTCGTGAAGCAGCTGATGGAGAAGCTCAAGACCGAGGTGCGCACGGCGTTCAGCGGCACGAGGTCGCGCCGGCCGAGCATCCACAAGAACTCGCGCAACTTCGACTTCCGCGCCACGATCAAGGCGAACCTCCAGCGCTACCAGCCGGAGAAGCGCAAGCTCGCGATCGAGCACCCGAAGTTCGTCTCGCGCACCAAACGGCACGTCGAGCAGTGGCAGGTCGTGCTGCTGGTCGACCAGTCCGGGTCGATGACCAGCTCGGTGATCCACTCGGCGGTCACCGCGGCCTGCCTGTGGGGCCTGCCGGGCCTCCGGACGCACCTCATCGCCTTCGACACCAACGTGGTGGACCTGACCTCCGACGTGACCGACCCGGTCGAGCTGCTGATGAAGGTGCAGCTCGGCGGTGGCACGGACATCGCCAAGGCCGTGGCGTACGGAGCCGGGCTCGTCGACAGCCCGCGCCGCTCGATCGTCGCGATCATCAGCGACTTCTACGAGGGCGGCAACGCGGAACACCTGGTCCGCACGGTGAAGGGCCTGTGCGAGCAGGGCACCCACGTGCTGTGCCTCGCGGCGCTCGACGAGGAGGCGAACCCGGACTACGACAAGGTGCTGGGCCAGCGCCTGGCGAACGCCGGCGCCCACGTCGGCGCGATGACCCCAGGCCAGCTCGCGGAATTCGTTGCGGAGAAGCTCAGGTGACCAGACCCGATCTGCTGGCCCTCACCCCGGACGCGCTCGCGGCGCTGGCCAACCGCGGGCTGGTCAAGCGCGCCGTGAAGGAGCTCGACGCGGGTGTCGTCCCGGCGCTCGACACCGATCCGGCCGGTGCCGTTCAGGGCAAGTTCCCGGACGGCACGACGACCACGTTGCCCCCGAACACCACGCTCGAGGCGGCGGGGTGCAGCTGTGGCGCGGCGGGTGTGTGCCGGCATCGCATCGCGGTTGTCCTTGCCTACCAACGCACTCAGGAGGCCACCGCACCTGCTGAACTGTGGTCGCCGGGCGCCGTGACCGACGACGAGCTGACGGCGTTGATGGGCGACCGCACGCTGCGCCGCGCCCGCAGAGCGTTGCAGGCCGGCTACCGCGCCAAGCTCCGCCGCCCGACCGCGGAAGACCAGACCGCCCAGGCCGAGCTGCCCACCTGCACGGTGACGTTCCTCGTGCCCGGCGACCTGTCCTACGTCCACACCGACGCGGTCAACAAGGACGAGGCGACCGCACTGGCCGTGTGGGCGTTCCGCGAGGCCGACGCGCACGGCACCGACACCGTGGATGTCGGGGGATCTCCCACCACCTCAACGGATCTGTCCGCGGTGACCGATCTGCTGGACCAGTTGCTGCTCGACGGCGCCACGAACGCGAGCGAGGTGCTGGACGTCGCGTGGCAGCGCCTGCACCGCGACCTGACCGCCCAGCGCCTGCACTGGCCGGCCGCGGTGATCACCGATCTGCTCGCCCAGCTGACCGCGTACCGCAAGCGCAGCGCCGACTACGAGGCGGAACAGTTCGCGGCACTGCTGACCGAGCTGCACGCGCGCACCACCGCGACCGGCGCACGTGCCGAGGTCCTCGGCCCCGACGAACCCGCCGAAACACCGCTCAAACGCGTCCGCCTCACCGCACTCGGCGCCCGGCTGCGCACCGCCACCACAGCCGACGTCTACTTCGCGTCCGGCGACGTGGTCCTGGTGCAACGGGACACTCCCCTGCGCACCGGCCAGCGCCTGGCCGCGTCGAACGTCGTCTCCGAGTCGGCGACCCGCAGCGCCAGCCGCGCAGTGACGCTGAAGACCAGCAGGGTCGCCAAGACCTCGCTCACCCCGGTCGGAACGGCGTGGGACCACCTGCCGCAGGCGCTCGTGATCGACGACTACGAGGCCGCGGCAACAAGGCTGGCCGAGCTACCACCACGCCAGGTGCGCGCGAGGGTCGAGGCCGAGCTGGTCCGTGCGGTCCGCGTCGCCGAGGTGTCCGAGCTGGCCTACGACCCCGCCGCACAACGCCTCACCGCCACGCTGCACGACACCAACGGGACCACTTGCGCCCTCGACGCGGCACACCGGGCGGTGGCACCGAACGCACTCGACGCGCTGGCACAAGCGTTGCGCGCCAACCCGACCACGATCACCGGCGCCGTCCGCCGGCACCGCGGCACGCTCGTCGTGGACCCCTTGGCCGTGCACACCGAGACGGGTGTCGTGGTGCTGGACCTGGCAACGGACACCTCTCCGCAACCGCTGCCGCCGGGCTTCACCGCGACCGATCCGCTGAGCGCGGCGGTCGACAGCGCGCTGGCGGTGTTAGCCGAGGCCGCGCATCGAGGCCTGGACCACCTCTCGAACAGCCTGCTCGCCCGCACGCGCGAGGTCGGCGCGCACCTGCATCGCACGGGCCTGCGCACGGCGGCGGCCCAGGTCACGGCGTTCGCCGACGCCCCGGCCTCCGCCACCTGGCTGGGCGCCCACCTCCGGTTGCTGGTGACCGCCGATGCCCGCTGACACCACCGAGGAGGTCGGGTCGACGCGCTGCGACAGCACGTAGTCCTCGGCGGCCTCGGCCACCCGGCCGAGCTTTTCCAGCACGAACCCGCGGAGGTAGGCAGCACGCGCCACACCACAACCACCCAGTGCCATCCCACGGCCGTAGGCGTCCAGGGCTTCCTCCAGCCGGCCACACGCGGCCAGCGCGTCGCCGAGCAGCGCCCACGTCCGGTCGTCGCCGGGGCTGAGCTCGACCAGTTCCTCCGCGTACCCGACCGCGCGCTGCCCGAGGCCGATGGTCAGATGGGTCCGCACGAGGAAGCAGTGCAGGGCATAGGCCTCGTCGGCCCACGCCAGCCGATCGATCTCGGCGGACGGCGGCGGGATCGAGATCAGCCCGTCCAGGGCACGCCCGAGCAACCGGTGCGTCTCCCCGATGTCGCGCCGCACAAAGGGAACGGCGGCGATCGCGCGGTGCAGCCGCACCCGCTGGAGAGCCGCGGCGAACCCGGACGACGGCAGCTCCGACGACGCCTTCATCGCGAGCGCCGCGGCGGCCCGCATCGACGTGGAGTCGGCACCGCGGGCGGCGTTGCGGAACACGACGAACAACGCCAGGTCGCGCCTGGCCCCGGCCGGAAGCCCCGACCTGGCTCCGTGCAACGCCATCGACTCCACCGCGGACGTCGGCAGGTGGCACCGCAGCACGGCGAGCTGCTCCATCGCGAGTTCGGGTGAGAGCACGTGCTTGCGCGGGTCGATCACGGACAGCCCGATCACCGTGGCCGCGCGTTGCGGATATCCCAGGCGCAGCAACAGATCGCAGGCGACGCGGCGTTCGGCCGTGCGCAACGAGCCGAGCGAGCGTTCGTGCACCCGCCACCACAGTTCGGAGGCCAGGTCCACGGGAAACGTCGTCATGTCGGCGCCGACACCGTCGAGCCGGCCCCAGCTCGCCGCCGTGAGCAGCCGCAGCTGAGCCGACGGCGGGGGTTCGAAGCGCGGCACCCCCGCCGACGCGCCCACCACGAACGCCGAGGCCATCGCGTGCGTGATCCGCGCGTGCAACGCGGAAGTGGGACCGGGAGCGGAAAGCCCCGCGTAGACACCGCAGGCGACGGGCACCTGGGCGGTGCGCAGGGCGCGCAGCCGGGCGGCCAGCGCGCGGGGACTCGGGTCGGTGCGGTACCGCGGCATCGCGGTCATGCGGGCCTCCCAAATTCAGTTCAGCAGTTCCCAGCCGCGTCTGGTCAGGCGGTGGCGGACCGACCTGCCGTTGCGGTGGGTGGAGACGAATCCCGCGGTGCGCAGGGCGGTCGCGTGCTGCGACGCCGTCGGCAGGCTGATGCCCACGTGCTTGGCGAGTTCGGTGGTGGTGCGTTCGGAGGTCAGCGCCCGCAGCACCAGCGTCCGGGTGCGCCCGAGGGCCAGTTCGAGGCTGGCGCCGCTCGGCTGGGGCGTCGCGACCGGGTAGAAGAGCAGCGGCTGCGGTTCGGCGAACATCGACACCGCAGGGCGGGTCAGCCCGTTCAGCACCGGCACGATGAGCATTCCCGAGCCGCGCAACGAGATCTCGGTGTCCCAGCCCAGTTCGACGTGCAGCGCGGGTGAGGTCCACGAGATCGACGGGTGCAGGTTGCCGAGCAGCTCCCCCAGCCCGCGCGTGACCGCCTGCGACGACCGCAACCGCACCTCGGCGTCGAACCCCTGGCGCGTCTCCGGCCAGTTGTTCGCCAGCAGATCCCGGAAGCCCGTGTTGAACGCCGACCGCAGGTCCTGGCGCGAGGTCGGGGTGCCTGCCGCGAACGACCGCAGCCACGGCGACGTCGTGCCCAGCATGCTCGCGATCTGGTCACGCACCCGGTTCGAGGGCACGTCGAGCACCTGGCGCACGGCATCGTCGAAGTCGGGGCGCGCGGAGTTGAAGAAGTCCGGGATGAACCGGCCAGGCCGGACCAGCTCGGCGAGCGGGCGGATCTGCGGCAGCAGCATGCGGTCCCAGGTACCGCTGTGCACGGTGAACACCAGCTCGTACATCGGCAGCGGCGCCGGCGCGAACCGGGTGCGGGCCAGATCTTCCAACTCGAAGAGAATCGTCAACCCGCGACCCTTGGGCGCGGGTTCGGACAACACGATCGGCATTTGCTTCCCCCCGGAGTGCAACCACTTCCGACGGTACGCAGAACTCGTTGTCCGGTGTCAGCGCTGTTCCACTTGACAACGTTCAGTGGACAACGTCAGACCAGCGGTCCTGGCTGCTCAGTGAGCTTCAGCAGCAGGTCACGGGTCCGCGCGCGCTCCTCTGGCGATTCCTGGTCACGCCACGGCAGATCCGCGAGCGTCACCCGGTCGAGTGCACGGGCCGCTCGATCGCCTCCGGCCTCCTGGTCAGCTCGGCCGCATTGCCGGCAGTGGCGTCATGGGTGGCTCATCGATTGATCCCCAGCGGCACGAAGGACCTGCGAACGCATAGGCCGCAGGCCCGATAACACGGCCGAATCGTCGCAAAAAAGAAATCAGCGACCTGCAACATTCACCCGCACGGAAGTAACGTCCGACAAAACCGCTGATCAGACCCGCGCGTTACCTCAGAATCACCCTGAGCGACAAATCTCGGCGGCCTGGAATCAGTGAGCCGATCGAGTGAATGTGCACGTCCCGATGCCACAGATGGAAACAAACGATGCGTTGTTCACGACACGGGCAGTGCACGCGGCGCGGTCAGGATTTGGACCGGGCCGGACGGCAGCCACGAGCATTCCGGGCTCCTATTCGAGCGGAACCCGCCAGGTTCGCATTCCATTTCATACGGAGGTCGTCAGCAGTCATGGGTCACGACCCCATCGCATTCCTGTCGATGTTCATCGGGGGATGGGCAGAATTCAGCAGACTGCTCATGTTGTCCGGGCTCGTGCTGACCGTGGTCAACGCCGTGCGGTTCCACCGCGGCAGGAGGTCGGCGGCGCTCGCCGCGGCCGACGCGCCCCCTCCCGTGACCAGAGGTCCCGTCGCGGCGATCTTCCGCGGCGGCCTGCCGAGCCTGTGGTGGCCGCTGGTGCTGATCTGGCTGAGCTTCCTCTTCACCCAGTTCGGGGCGACGCTGCTGATCGCGGCGGTGGGGCTGGCCGTCATCCCGGTCGTCGCGTGCGGCTTGAGGCTGCTGCAGATCGGGCACGGCAGGCGCGACGATCCCGAGGTCGCGGGCTCCTCGATGGCGGCGCTGCTGACGTCCTCCGCCTTGCTGCTCCTCGGGCTGCTGCTGACGGTGCGGCTGGTCGTGGCACAGGATCCGACGGCCAGGACGGCCGACGTGGTGAAGGCTCCGGAGACCTGGGACCAGGCGATTCCCGCGGTGTTCTCCCCGATCGCGGCAGTGCTGGTCGTGCTCGTGTTGCTGCTGTGGGCGAACCGCTCCTGGCGCGACCGGCGGCGCAAGCAGACCGTCTGGCAGTGGCGCTCCGTGCCCGCCGGCGCGCTCCTGGGCGGGATCTTCGTCGTCTTCGCCCTGTTCGCCGCTCCCAGGTTGAACCCGGCAGGGGCCGGCCTCACGATCTTCGGCGTCGCCACGCCGGAGTACGGCAAGATCGCCTACTTCTTCGTGCTCGCACTGATTCTGGGCAAGTACGGCCACAGCTTCCGGTTCCCCGCGCCGTGGAAGTCCCGTCCGCACGTCTGGTTCCCGGTCGTGCTCTTCGCCGCCGTCGGTTTCGCGAGCGTGCTGAAGCACGACATGGGCCCGATGATCCCGTTGTTCGTCGGAACGGTCGCGATGATCGCCTCCGTGCTCGTGATCCAGTCCACCAGGGCGCGCACGGTGACGGGAACGAGCGGCGGCGCACAGGTGGTGGCGCAGTGGCGTGCGGTGCAGGCGTACGGGAAGCCGCTGCTCGCACCGGTGCTGCTGCTCACGCTCGTCGGCGTGATGGTGATGCTGGGGACCTCCTACATCTCCGAACGCGGTCTGGTGTGGCAGGACCCGTGGGCGTTCACGTGGGCGGCGGAGTGCCAGGCGGCGCCCGCCGGCGCGCCGCTGCCCCAGGTCCCCGCGGGCGCCACCGCGTGCCAGATCTCCTACGCCTCGGCCGAGGCGAGCGCGAGGTCGCAGGTGGCGCAGTCGCTCGCCCTGATCGCGGACGGCGGCCTGTGGGGCCGGGGGCTCGCGGACACCACGTCCGGACGCCTGCCCGCGGGGTCGACGGACTTCGTGATCGCGGTCATCTGGAACAAGCTGGGCGGGATCACCGTCGTGCTGCTCGCCGCGGTGTTCGCACTGCTGGGCGCGGCGCTGACCAGGCTCGCCGCCACAGCCACCCGTGCCGTGCCCCAGCGGCCCGACGAGCCGCGCCCACTCGTCCCGACCGATCCCGCCCGCCTGTTCGTGGTCGGGATGGTCGCCGCCCTGCTCGGGCAGTTCCTGTTCGTCCTGGCGGCGACGGTGAACGCGGTGCCCCACTCCGGCATCACCGCCCCGTTCCTCTCGCGAGGCGGTCAGTCCACCATCGCGCTGAGCGTCGCCGTGATCATCGCGATCGCCCTGCACTACGTCGGCGGTGCGCAGGCGGCCGTCGCCCCCGCGCCGGCGCCTGTCCGTGCGCCGTGGTGGCAACGGCCCCGCCTGTCCCCCGCCGTCGCGGTGTTCGCGATCTGCGTCGTGCTCGCCGCCATGGTCACCGTCTTCCCGTACACCGGACGCGCGGAGAACCGGCCGTTCTGCGCCACCTCGCAACCCGAGGTCGACGCGGACGTCTGCTCGACGGACCGAGTCGCCTACGAACGCACCGCGGTCCAGATCGCGGTCGGCGGGGTGCCGGTGTTCCAGCGCGACCGCACCGGAGCCGGCTGGAACAAGATCGGTGAGCCCTCCGTCGCGGTGCGCGACCTGCACGGTCTGCTGGACCAGCAACTGACCGACCTCGTGGCCGGTGGTACCGCCACGACGCTCGCGGGCCGCCTCGGCCCGCCCTCCACTCCCCAGCCCGGCGTGCTCGAACTGACCGTGAACCCGGTGATGCAAACCAAGATCTCCGCGGCACTGCGGTCCGACGCACCAGGGCTGGGCCCGCTGGCCGCCGGTGTGGTGGCACTCGACGCGAGGACGGGGCAGGTGCTCGCCTCGGCGAGCGCGCCGAGCGCCGCGCCGGTCGCGACCGGGTCGTGGGACCAGATCGACCAGTCCGCCAAGGAGGCCTACGCGCGCGGCCACCTCGACTACGGCCCTCGCCGGGGCGACGGCAGCCTGGACGAGTCCGCCAAGTGCGAGGAGTCCGAGGACGAGGCGGTGCTCGCGAACTGCTGGCGCTGGGGCCTGGACGTGGCGGGCGACAGCGCGCCCGCCGACGCCGACCTGCTCCGGTACGTCGGCGGTGACCCGGCGGTCGCCACGCCGGGCACCGACGAGAACCGCGCGTTCGGCCGCCGGTACGGGCTGGGGTCGACGTTCAAGGTCCTGGTGGCCATGGCCTTCCTGCGCCAGCCGGGAACCGGCGCGGACAGCCCGCTGCCGTCTCCGCTGGAGATCGACCTGGGCGGCGGCCTCAAGATCCGCAATGCGACCCGGACGCTGTGCACTGGCACGGTGAACGGGACGATCACGCTGGCCAACGCACTGGCGGTCTCCTGCAACACGGCCTTCGTGGCACTGGCGCGGACGCTCGGCTGGGCCGCGATCCGCGACACGGCGAAGTCGCTCGGCTTCACCGTCGGCCCCGCGACGAAGGCGGGCACCGCGTGGCTCGCGGGCACCCCGCTCGGCAAGGATTCGGTCGTCCCCGCCGAGACGGAACCCGGCGACCTCGGCAACAACGTCCTCGGCGGTGGCGGTGTGGAGGGCACGCCGTTGCAGATGGCCACCGTGATGGCCGCGATCGCCAACAAGGGCCAGGCGGTGCAGCCGCGGCTGGCCGACGCCGTGACCGACGCGGGCGGCGGCGCACGACGCACGGTGACAGGCGAGTCGCATCAGGTGCTCAGCGCCGATCAGGCCGCGCAACTCCAGCTGGCCCTCACCGGCACGACGAGCCCGATCGGCACCGCGGCCGCACTGTCCACAGTGGTCGGACGGCAGCTGTGGGTGAAGACGGGCACGCACGACCTGTACGGCGAACAAGAGCCGCCACCGAACACCTTCGTCCGCCAGCACTCGTGGCTCACCGGCTACTTCGACACGGGCGAGGGACCTGTCGCGTTCGCCGTGGCGGTGGAGTCCAACGACGAGCGAGCAGGCGCCGCGCGGGCGCGCTGGCTGGTCCAGCAGCTCGTCGCCAGTGCCGTGGAGGTGCGGCGATGAACCACCAGGACCGGCTGCGCCTCGAAGAGGCGGTCAGATCCGGCGCGAGCAGCGAACTCAACGCCTTCCTCATCGGCAATCCGCCCGCCGCCGGCCGCACGGTGCTCGTCAACGTCGTGATCCGCACCGGCGTCCCGCTCAGCGCGGAGGGCAGGGCAGCGGTCGTCGAGTCGCTCAGCGAGGTCAGCGATTCGTTCCCCGGCAACCAGTACCAGCTCCAGTTCGACGTCGACCCGGCGTTGGGCACGAACTCCCGCATCTACTGCGAACCCGTGGTCAGGAGCCAGCAGGCCGAGAGGCCGCGGCAGGAACCCCGGCAGGCCCCGGCGGCCGCGGAACGGCTGCTGTCCGTCGGGTTCGGCACGCTGCGGTTCGAGTACGTCGTCTCGGCGGGCAACCGGTGGTCGCCGCTGGGCCGGCCGAACGACGACTCCGGCCACGACGGGTTCGTGCTCCCCCGTTCGATGCTCGCCGTGCCGCACGGAGATCTGCTCACCGTGCGGTTGAGCGGTGGCGACCTGGTGATGCGGCGCACCGCCGAACGCCCGGACATCACCGTGCTGGTGAACGGGGATCTGCTGCGCAAGGGCGGCCGGCTGGTCCCGGCACGCGGGCAGATCACCTACCAGGACCGCGCCGGCAGCCCGGTGACCCTCGAGTACGCGCTCACGGAATGGGTGCCCGCGGCGCCGAGCGCGCCCGGTCTCCCCAGGACCGGCGACGGTGCACCGCACCTGGTGTGGCTGAAAGCCAGCAGCCGCACCGATCTGCTGCGGATCCTCCCTCCTCCGGCCCGTCACCCGCGGGTCCGGGACTTCCCGGTCCCGTCGGACACGCCGGACCGTCCCCGCCGGCTCGAGGTCCAGGTCGTCTACACCACCGGTGCCTGGCACGACGCGGTCGCGCCCCAGTGGCACGTGAAGATCTACCGGTGCGCCACTCCGCAGCACGCCAACCAGCTGAGGCGCTATCTGCGCACCCAGGCCGCGTTGATCGACCAGGCGAACGCCGCGTGCGGCTGGAGTCCGCAGTCCCCGCCGTGGGCGATCGCCCCGGTGATCGTGATACCGGAAGGCAGCGGTTACCGCGCCGGTGACGACCAGACCAGGTTCACCGTGACCCCGCGGGAGATCAACGACGACCCGGAGAACCGGCTGTCCGCGTGGTTCGGCGTGCCGGACCAGCCCCAGCCGAACTGCTTCGTGATCGTCGTGTCGCCACTGCTGAAAACCGTCGGGTGGGCGCACTCCCTCGATCTCGGCGGCGCACCGGCGGTCAGTCAGCTGTCGGCGCTGAGGACGCTCGCCGTCGGCCTCGACGGGTGTCACGGACAAGACGTCACGCACTGCGACATCAAGCCCGCCAACGTGTGCCGCTACCGGGCCGACGACGACAGCACCGGGTACGTGCTGATCGACGGCGACGCCGTGGCGAGGGTCCGCGGCCGGCTGGGCGACCTGCGCCTCACCGAGACCTGGGCGGCGCCGGAGATCCTCGCGAGCTTCCGCAGCCGCGGCACCCCCAGCTCCGCGGTCAACCTGCGGGAGCACGACAGGTTCGGTTTCGCGCTGATCGTGCTGACCGCCGTGGCGGGCATCGACAGGACCATGGGGCTGGTCGAGCAGGACGAGCACGGCGCACGCCTGATCGACGACCCCGAGCTGGCCGTGCGGACCATCAGCGGCTACTGGCCTCGGTGGCCGGAGCTCGCCGCCGAGCTGGCGGCCCCGTTCCAGCGCAACGCGCTGGTCGGCGAGTCCTGGCGAGCCGAGAGCTGGCTGAAACGGCTGGAGGCCCTGCGTGAACCACTTCCCGTGGACGAAGGCGACGGCGGGTCCCCACCACAGCAGCCCACCGGCAGGCACGGCAGGCACGTGGCCGCCGTGCACGAGAGGGTCACGTCCCATCCGCTCGGGCAGTCGACCCTGCTGGACGAGCTGGTGAAGGAGATCGCGGCCGAACAGCTGGTCGTCGCCCGCAAGGCGTACTGGCGCACGGTCGGGTTCGGGTTGCTCGCCGTGCTGTTCTCACTGGTCGTGCTGGCCGGCGTCGCCATCGGGAGTTCATCGTGATCCACCACCTCCGCGCGGCGACACCGCGTGCCCTCGACCAGGCCGTGGCAGGCCTCGGCCCGAAGCCCCCGCTGGAGAACTCGGTCGCGTTCGCCATCAGCAACTGGGTGTCCTACGAGACCGCCGTGCACCAGCTGGCCGCGCCGACCGCGGAGCCACTCGTGCACGGCTACCTGCAGGAAGCCCATGAGCGCGGCATGGCGCACGGGCTGAAGGCGTGCCTGGTCTTCTGCCTGCCGGTCGTCCTGCTCGCGCTGGCCGCGTCCGCCGTCCTGTCCACATTGCTCTGATCGGGAAACCAGATGCCCCCGAAGTACCGTCAGCTGTTCAGCGAACTCGTCCGCTGCCCTGCCTGCGGAGAGGACCTGGGTGTCCGCCCCGCCTGGAACGAGGACGGGTCGCCGCGCAAGCCGAGCCTGAGGTTGCGGTTGCACGGCCAGGAAGCGGGCAGGCAGGAGTGGCAGCTCAGTCTGTTCGACGGCAGGGTCATGAGAGCCTCCGCCGGTTTCCGGCCAGCCAAGACGACCCGCGCCTACCGCATCTGTGGCGACGGCCACGCGTTCGTCGAGAACGTCCAGGCTGCGGGGCAGATGACCCAGCAGTCGAGGGTGGACGACTACGACGTGGTGGCGGCCATCGGCAGCGTCGCCGCGGGCAAGAGCTACCTGATGCTCCGGACGATCAGCCAGTACCTCGGCGACAACGGTCTGTCCACACCGGACCCCGGGATGCCTCCCCCGGAGTGGATGTCGGTGCACGCTCCAGACTGGCTGCTCGAGGACGAACCGCTGAACCTGCTGCGCCGGCACTACCAGCGCACGCACGGTGAAGGGTTCACCATGGCCCCCACGTTCCTGCGCGACATGACCCCGTTCGAGTTCCTCCCGCAGCGGGTGGCGGCCGAGATCGTCGAGCAGATCCTCGAGGTCCACCGCGACCTCGTCGGCACCGACCACGTGGACGAGGAGAACTGGGGGCAGCAGATCCGGCAGCCCATCGTGCGGCGCTACCAGATCGGCGACCGGGTCGTGCTGTCCGGAGTGGCCGACCTTCCCGGTGAGATGTTCACCTCCCGCGACGGCGGCAACCGCATCTTCCTGTTGCGCCACTACGGAACTCTCGCCTGGGTGATCGACCCGGTGATCTGCCCCGAGTTCACCAGGTTCCTCGACGCAGACCCGAACGGGACGGTCGTGCCGGCCAGCATGCGGCCGGACACCGCGATCAGCAATCCCCGCAAGGCGCAGAGCGATCGCAACGCGGTCCAGCACGACCTCGCCCGGTCGCTGACCGAACTGGGCGGCATCGCCGATCACGTGGGGCGGATGCAGTACCTGCTCGTGTGCGTGTCGAAGTCGGATCTGATCCGGCACGCGCTGAGGCACACCAGCGGTCTGCACTCGCTCGGTGTTCAGAACAACGTCGTCGACGGCGTCGCGCGGTACCTGCTGGAGGTGACGAAGAGGGTGGGCGGCCACGGCCTGGGGCTGAAGCTGGAGTCCGCGGCGATGATCTCCGTGATCGGGCCGCTCGCCGAGCAGCGGCACAGCCCGTCGCTGCGGACCAAGGTCGCCTTCCAGTTCGCCGCGGCGATCGTCGAGCACTACAGCGACGAGAAGAACTTCTGGCGGCTCGTGCACGAGGGCCAGTCGGAGCGAATCGTCGTCCCGGAGGGCACCCCGAACTCGGTGCTGCCGGAGCGGCTGATCACCGTGCCTGCGCTCAACGACCACGTCACCGCATCACTGGTGCCGGGACAGAGCGCCGTGCTGCGGACCAGGGACCTGATCATGTCCGCGCTGGGTTGCGGCATCGCCTACGGGCTCGGGTTCGGCCCGAAGATCAACGTGCTGCTCAACCAGACGTGGCGCGAGCTCCGGTTCTTCCTGTGCTCCCCGCTCGGCGAGGTGCCGGTCACCGTGGCCACGACGGACAACCTCATCACACCGCTGGACCGCCACGCGCACTTCCACGAGGCGGAGACCACGTCGGCCGCCCTGTCCCAACTGCTGCTCTGCATGCTCCGGAGGGTGCGGTCATGACGTCGATGCCGTTCACGTTGGTGGAGCACGGCGATCCGAGCGCGGGTGTCGGGTTCGCCCACTTCGTCGACCCCGGCAGGCCCGCACCGGCCAAACCGTTCGTGGTGGCTTCGGAGAAGCTGCTGCGCAAGTGGGCCATGCAACCGCCGGAAGGCGCGACCGCGAGCGACAGGTTCCCGGTGTGGGGCCTGTTCGCCGTGGAGGTGGAGGGGCGCGGTCCGCACTGGTGCTTCACCGTGCAGGGCAGGGAGGGTGGCGGGTTCAGCCGTTCGGGAAGCTGCCAGTTCCTGTTCGCCGAGGACCAGCACGACCCGCTGGACGTCTGGACTTCCGCGGTCGCCATGGTCGGCCCCGACGGCAGGCTGGGGCACTTCAGCGATCCCGGCCGCCGGCTGCCGCCGCCCGTCGCGGTGGAGCCGGTGCTCACGGACCTGGCGGCGGACAGCACCAGGGTGATCGTGGACGGCGACCCGAGGGAGGTCGCGAGCACCATCGCAGCGCTGCTCCGCGTGCTGCCCAGGGCCGTGGTCCGGTCTCGGGTGTGGCTGACCTACGTGCTCAAGCCACCCGTGCTGGGCAGCGGCGTCCACCTGGTGTGCGGACGGTGGCCGGACGCGCTCGCCAACCCCGACGCCAGCCGCGCGCACCACTGGCTCGAGCAGGGTGCCAACGGTGTCCGGCTGATCGACGGCAAGGGGCGCGAGGCACTGGCGCTGATCGCCGCTCAGGCGCAGGCGGGCAGGCCGATGCCCGGCTACCGCGACGAACCCTCGATGGCCTCGTTCGTTTCCTCCGTGGCACAACGGGAGCTCGACGTCGACATCACCGAGGTGCCTTCCGCTCTGCGGCACCGACCTGAACGTCTGCGGACCCCCAACGGCCGTGCGGTGCTGACGCGCTGGGCGGCAGCCAACACCGAAGCCGCGATCTCCTTCCTGGTCGCCTACCGCCTCGACGCGGATCTGCGCGGCGTGATCTTCGACGGACTGCTCGCCGCCCATCGCACGGCACCGGGCACCAACCCGGTGCGCTTCCCGCCGCGCCCCGCCGGTCCCCACTCCGGCTGGCACCACCAGCTGGCCGACCTCCTGCGGGCGAAGTTCCCCGCGCGTGACCACGTGGCCGAGTTCGTCAGGACGGAGCTGCTCGCCCCTGGCAAGCCGCTGCACTCGCCACGGGATCTGGAGAAGGCGACCTCCTGGCTCGTCGAGGTCGGGCTGGCGCCGGACGACCCGATCTTCCCGCTGCCGGTGGACCGGATCGCGGAGCGGCTGGCGACAGGCGCACCGCTGACCACGGCCGACCGCGACCGGCTGGCCGGCGCCGAGAAACCCGCGGACGCCGTCCGCGCGGTGATCGACCGCGTGTACCGGCTCCTGCCGCGCACGGCGGCGGAGCTGATCGACCTGGTGCCGCAAGCGGATGCGCGGCAGGAGGTGCTCGAGGAGGTCATCGGCGGATTCTCCGAGGCGTGGGGCGATCACTGGCTCGACGAGTTCCTCGGGCGTTGGTCGCACAACCACGTCAAGGTGCTCGAACTGGCGTTCGCGGAGTTCGACGACGTGCGCCAGGCACCTGACGAGCTGGTGGCGCGGGCTCTGCGGATGGCGGCGGAGGGCGCGTCCGATCTGTGGCGTGACGTGCTTCTGGAGGGCGCCGAGCGGGTCATGTCCCCGAGCCTTCCCGAGGTCGAGGACACCGAGCCGCCCGACGACACGATCCATCCGGACCTTCCGGAGACACGACCTCCCGGCGGTCACCGTCCTGCGGAGACGTCCACAGTGGAGCCAGACCTCCAGCCGGAGCAGAACCACCGCCGCCACCACGTGACAGTGGTGGTCGGCGAGCGCGATGACAGGGATTCCCCGTTGATCGCGTGGCTGCCTCTGCTTGCGGCGGCAGGGATCGGCCTGTTGCTGCTCTACGTGATCATGGACCGGTTCTGATGACCACCGCGCAGACCTCGAGCACACCCGCCGAGCAGATCGAGGACCTGGCCAGAAAGACGATGGAGGAGCTGGACGCGGTGGCGGGCACCGTGCCGCAGGCGAGACCGGCGCACCTCGCCCAGCTGGCCCAGGTGCTGCACCTCGCGGTCAACCAGGCGCACCTGGTCGAACGCGATCCCCACGCCATCGACAGGGACGCCGAACTGTGGCGGCTGCGCGACCCGGGATACCTGCGGGCCATGTGCGACCACACGGTCGACCGGCCGAACAACACCCTCGTCCTGCTGCCCGTGGTGCTGACCTGGCTCGCGCTGGGTGCGGCCGAGCTGGCGTTCGTCCACTCGCACGAGTCGACGCCGGTGAGCCAGCGGCCGTCGTTCTTCGCCGACTGGCTCGCCCAGCCCCCGTACCGGGGCCCGGCGGCGTTGTCGGCGGCGATCGTGGTGACGGTGCTGCTGATCATCTTCGCGTACCGGCGCCCCGCGGCCGCGCAGGCCGTGGCGGACGAGGTGGACCGGATCGTGCACGGCCTCGAGGTGTCGCTGGGTCCTCCGTTGACGGTCCTGCGCTCGAAGCTGAGCTCACTGACGGTCGAGCGCGCGACCCGGCGGGCCGCGGCGGAGCTGCAGCAGGCAGCGCAGGAGTTCCGCACGGCGACCACCACCCTCGCCCAGTCCGCGCAGATCGTGGACCGGCTGGGCATCGTGGTCGGGCAGCTCGCGAACGTCGTCCCGACTTTGCAGACACAGGCGGAACACCTGGCCACGCTCGACGAACGCCTCGCCAGGTCGGCCGCGGAGATGCGCCACACCGCCGAACCTCTGACGACCGCAGTGGACACCGTCGCCGCGGCCGCGGACACCGCACGAGACGCGGCCGCACGATCCGAGGCGGTGCTCGGGCATGCGACCAGCCGGCTGTCCCAGGCCGCCGACGTCGCCAGGACCACCACCGAACACCAGGCGACACTGGCCGCGGCACAGCACCCGTTCGCCGAGGCGGCGGGATCGGTGGCGAAAGCGGCGGACAAGCTCAACGACACCGTCGCGGCCGTGCGGGACGTCGCGACCTCCCTGCACGGGGCCATCAGAGAGGTCAACTGGCTCGCCATGGTCTCCGACGGGCTGCGCGAGACCACGACGAACCACCTGCACGAACCTCAGAGCGCCGAGGTGGTGGAGAGCGAACCCGAGGGCGAACCGGAGGACGACGACGGGGACGCGACCCGCCCGATCGCCGGCTGGCCGGAGAAGGAGGCCGGATGAGCCGCCGCGGCACCCGCCGCCCGCACTGGTCGGACGCGGGGATCCTGGGGGCAGCGGGCTGGTTGTTCGCCGAGCTCGCCCTGCTGCTCGCCATCGTCGCGCTGGGTTCCGGGACGGCGGCGGACAACTCACCGGCCACGATCACGCCGCCGTCGTCCGCGACGCCGAGCACGACGCCGGGCAAGTCGCACTCGGAGGGCCTCTCGCTCACGTCGGTGAAGTTCACCATGGGCGTGTCCGCGGACGACGCCGCCGTCGTGTCGACGTTCACCACGAACCTCACGAACGTGGTCGGTCCTCAGGCGAAAGTCGGGCTGATCATGCTGTTCGGCACGTCGGCGAACCCCACCTCGCCCGTGGCGGGGACGCTGATCTCCGAGCGGGTGAAGCGGCTGATCGCGCCCGCCGGACTGCCGCAACTGGCGTCCAAAGTGGACATTCGCACGTACTTCGGCGGGGACGGCGTGCCCGGCGACGTCACCGTGGAGCTGTTCGTGCTGACCGGGTCGTCGTGACGGACGTGATCGTCATGGACGGCACCAGCGCCACGACCGACCGATCGGTGGTGGGCCGGTCGGTGTGCGCCGCGCTGGAGAACGCAGGACTGCGGTCCCGGCTCGGCGACCCGGAGTCCTTCGACGCCCCGCTCGGGGTCGTCCTGCTCCCGCTCCAGCCGCAGGGCGTGCTGCCGCAGCTCGGCCTGCGGTTCCTGGCCGCGGTCGACGCGCTGGCAGGCGACCCCGCCGCGAGGTTCACGACCCGCATGGTGCTGGTCTGGTGCGTGCCCAACCACGAGCGCCGGCACATCGCGGCTCCCCGTCCGGTGACCGGCAACGCCGCGACGTTGCTGCTGGGCAACACCTGGCAGCGGGAACGTGGTCACCACAACGGAGACGAGTTCGCCGCCGTGCGGTGCCGCAACGAACAGCTCGTGTCACTCGTGCGGGCGCACGGAGCCGTTGGCGGCACGTCTGCGGCGGATCTGCTGGCCAGGACGTCCGCGCTGGACCCGCATGCCCTGCACACGATGCTGGTCGAGGTCGTCGATCACGGGGAGACCGGGGACGCGCGGCGGTGGCTGGACGTCGCCGGTGTGGTCGCGACGATCCGGCTGCGGCAGGTCACTCCGAGCTGCGCGATGCCTCTGCGAACCGTTCGTGCAGACGCTCCCTGACCTGGTCCGGGGTGTAGGCGGCGCGGCGGCGCTGGTTGCGGGCGGCGACCACGCCGCTCGCCGCGACACCCGCGAACGCGGCCAGTCCGATCACCTTCCAGAGCTTCATGTGCCTAGGCTAATGGACCATGGCGACAACACTGGACAAAGCCGTGGAGATGACCCGCACCGGTGACGTGTGGGTGTTCCGCGGGAGCAGTGCTGCGGACCGGGCGATCCAGGCCATGACGAACAGCCCGGTCAACCACGTCGGCATGGCGATCGTGCTGGACGACCTGCCGCCGTTGATGTGGCACGCCGAACTCGGCAAGTCGCTCAAGGACATGTGGAGCGGCACCCATCAGCGCGGAGCCCAGCTGCACGACCTGCGCGACGCCGTGGTGACGTGGCACGACAAGTACGGGCAACGGGCGTGGCTGCGGCAGCTCGACCACGCGGTGACGCGCGAGATGGAGGACGCCGCGCTCAGGACGGTGGCGCGGCTCGACGGCACGCCGTTCCCGTCGACCGCCAAGCTCGCCTCGCGGTGGTTGCGCGGGCGAGTTCCCCGGCGCCCCAAGGGTGAGGCGACCATCGAGAGCGCGTTCTGCGCGGAGATCGTGGCCGTGACGTACGAGGAGATGGGGCTGCTGCCCAAGCGCAGGCCGAACTGGTACGACCCCGGCCGCTTCTGGAGCGGCGACGACCTCGATCTGCTCGGCGGCGCCAAGCTCGGCAGGGAGATCGAGATCGTCGTCATGTGAGGGCCGCGCCGACCAGGACCAGTCGCAGCGTGCGCTCGGTGGCGTCGGTGAGCAGTTCGGCGGTTCTGGCGATCGCGGTGTCCAACGCGACCGGCGCGGCGATGATGCTGGTGTAGGCGTCGATGCCGATGTCGTGGTTCGCGCGGGCGCCGGCGCCGATCGTGCCGGCCAGCGCGATGACGGGCTTGCCGTGCCTCTTCGCTCGGCGCGCCACCTCGGCCGGCACCTTGCCGTGCGGGGTCTGGCCGTCGATCGCGCCTTCCGCGGTGATCACGAGATCTGCGAACGGCAGCCGGGCGTCCAGATCGGAGTGTTCGAGGATCACGTCGAAGCGCGGCACCAACGTCGCGCCGAGCGCGTGCAGTCCCGCGCCGAGCCCTCCGGACGCGCCGCCGCCGGGGATGGTCCTGACGTCGCCGATCAGGTCGGCCCAGGTGTCGAGGGCGTTGCTGAGCAGTTCGACCTGTGCTGGCGTCGCGCCTTTCTGCGGGCCGAAGATCCTGGCCACGCCGCGCTCGCCGCACAGGACGTTGTGCGGGTTGCACGCCACGGTGATCTCCGCCTTGTCCAGCCTCGGGTCCACTTCGGACAGGTCCAGCGCGCGGGCGTGGACCAGCGCCGCTCCGCCGCGGCCGAGCTCGCGGCCGTGTTCGTCGGTGATGCGGGCTCCGAGTGCCTGCAACGCGCCCGCACCTCCGTCCGACGTGCCGGAGTCGCCACAGCCGACGAGGATCCGGTCCACACCGAGGTCGAGCGCCGCCCTGATGAGCTCACCGACGCCGTAGGTGGTGGTGCTCGCCGGGTCGCGATGATCTTTCGGCACCAGCCGGAGACCCGCGGCCGCGGCCATCTCCACGACGGCCGTGCGCGGTCCCGGGCCGCCGAGCAACGCGAAGTGCGACGGCACCGGTTCACCGATCGGGCCGGTGACGAGGGCAGGGATCAGCGTGCCGTCGGTGGCCTCGGCGAGCGCTTTGGCCGAACCTTCGCCACCGTCGACGAGCGGTGCCTTGTCCACGACGGCACCGGGAACGACCCGGTGGATGCCCGCGGCGATGGCGTCGGCGACCGCGCAGGCGTCGAGGGACTCCTTGAAACCGCTGGGAGCGACCAGGAAACGCATCGGTGTCCTCATTTCAGTGGCAGGCCCAGGTGCGGCCAGAGCAGGGTGGCGCTGCCCAGGACGAGCAGGCCGGTGATCGGAGCGAGGACCGCGGAGAGCTTGAGCAGGTCCTTGGGGCGGTAGGCGTCGGCGAAGAGCGCGACAGGTTTCGCGGACGACGTGAGGGTGTGGCAGAAGCCCGCCGCAGCCGTGGAGGCGAAGGCGAGGGCGGCCGGGTTCATGCCGGACGCCAGGGCCAGCGGGATCATGATCGGGATGAGGACGCTCGACCGCGCCGACCGCGACTGGATCACCAGGTGGGCCAGCAGGCTGGTCACGATCACCGTCGGCAACAGGTGCGTCGGGCTGACCAGACCCGCGACGAGGTTCGCCGCGCCGGAGCTGATCAACGCGGTACCGAGAACCGTCGTGGCGGCCATGAACAGCAGGAGCGACCACGGAATGCCGGAGAAGGCGTCGCGAAAGGTCGTGGTGCCGAGCCGCGGGGCGGTGATCACGAGCGCGCCGGTGAGTGCGACGACCTCGGGCGGGACGTGGTGCCAGGGTTCGGTGAGCCAGGCGGCCGCAACGGCGAGGACGACGGCCAAGGCGATGACTTCCGCCCTGGTCAGGCCACCGAGTTCCTGCTCAGGCACCGAAACCGGCGTGGCGCGGTCCGCACGTGACGTGAACAGCCACAACACGATCTCCGCCGTCACGTGTGCGCTCACCGCCGCCAGCGGCACACCCAGCAGCAGCCACCACCCGAACCCGATGCCCTGCCCGGTCGCGGCCTCCAACAGCGAGTTCGTGATCAGGTGCGCACCCGCGCCCACCAGGGTCGCGACCGCGGTCAGCAGGATCACCGACGGGAACAACACCCCGAGAGCACGCGCGACCCGCTCGTTCAGGCGGCCGCGCAACTCGTCGTACACGGGCAGGGTCAGGGCCGCGCGGCCCGAGGTCGACGGCACGAAGAACGCGGTGAGCAACAACGCGAAGGCCGTGAGATGTGCCAGGCCGCGAACGGTCCGGGCACGCCCCACCAGCCACGTCGCGAGGCGGGCCGGCAGTCCCGTCGCCGCCACGCCTGCGGCCAGCACGAAGGCCGCGACGAGCAGCCACGTGGTCGACCCGCCGAGCGCCGTCAACGCCGAGGCCGGCAGGACGCCGGACAGCAGCAGTGCCGCCACGGCCGCGAGTGCGACGTACGTGTCGTCCAACGGCGTGCACACCCACAGCAGCACCGCCGCCCCGAAGACCACCAACGTCAGAATCACGAGAACCAGCGTGCGCACGCACCCTGATCCACACGTGAGGCTCCGATGAAGGCCTCTTCATCTACGCCCATGGCGTCTGCAAGTACCACCAACCCAAGATCATCCAGCACTTTTCTACTACCAACTGGGCCGACCGCCACGGCGGTCGGCCGGTGGCGGAGCTCGGTTCGTGGGCAGTTGGGTGTAGCTAGGGGCGATTCGATCAAGAGTTGGTGGTACTTGCAGACGCCAACAGAGCAACTTGGGGGTGACGTTGTCGGTGTGTTAGACCAGCCGGTAGCCCATCCCCCGCACGGTTTCCACGCGTTCGGCACCGATCTTCCGCCGCAGCGAACGAACGTAGACGTCGACCACGTTGGATCCCGGGTCGAAGTCGTAGCCCCAGACGTGGGACAGGATCTGCTCGCGCACCAGCACCTGGCCTGGATGCCGGAGGAACAACTCCAGCAAGGCGAACTCGCGCGCGGTCAGGTCGACGGCGCCGGACGGCAGCATCGCCTGGCGGGTGCGCAGGTCCAGCGACAGCGAGCCGGACGACAGCACCGTGGCCTCGGGAACGCCGGGTGGGCGCAGCCGCAACCGTACGCGGGCGAGCAGTTCCTCGAAGCGGAACGGCTTGGTCATGTAGTCGTCCGCGCCGCCGGACAGGCCGGCCACGGTGTCGTGCACCGAGTCGCGGGCGGTCAGGATGATCACTGGTGTCGGCACGCCCTGCTCACGCATCGACCGCAGCACCGAGAAGCCGTCGACGTCGGGCAGGCCCAGGTCCAGCACGATCAGGTCGAAGGACGCGGCCCACGACAGGGCCTCCGCACCGGAGGACACGACCGAGGTCATGAAACCGTTGGCGCGCAGTCCCTTCTCGACGAATGAGGCGATGCGTTCCTCGTCCTCGACGATCAGGATCCGGCCGGTCATCGCGGCACCTCCACCACAAAGGTCGCTCCCTCTTCGGGAACCGAACGCACCCGAACCGTGCCGCCGTGGGCTTCCGCGATGGCTTTCACGATCGGCAGGCCCAGGCCGGTCGACCGCGAGAACAGCAGTGTCTCGTCACGAACGCCTGGCCCGGAATCCGCTACCCAGAAAGAGATCACACTGTCTACAGAGGATCCGAAGCGGATCGTCGACCCTGCTGGGGTGTGCCGGACCGCGTTGGAGGCGAGCTGCACGAGGGCCTGGGTCACGCGTTGCGGGTCGAGCACCGCCTCGCCTTCCGCGATCGACTCGAGCACCCAGCGGCGGTCGCCCAGCGTGCGCAGTTTCGCGTCGATGTCGCTGGTCAGTTCGGGAAGACTGGTCACGACGGGGCGCAGGAAGTCCGGGCGTTCCGCTTTCACCAGCAACAACAGGTCCTCCACCAGGCGGGCCATGCGGTCCAGTTCGTCGGTGCACAGCCGGACGACCTCGGCGCGTTCGGCGGGATCGTCGCCCAGCAGCTCCAGATGGCCGCGGACGATCGTGATCGGAGTGCGCAGCTCGTGCGAGGCGTCGTCGAGGAACTGGCGCTGCAGCCGGAACGAGCGGTCCAGGCGGTCGAGCATCGAGTTGAACTGCTGGGCCAGCGCGGCCACGTCGTCGTTGCCGGACACGGGGATGCGGCGGGTCAGGTCGTCCTCGGTGATCTCGGCGGCGGCCTGGCGGACCATCCGCACCGGCGCGAGGACGACCCCCGCGACGAACCACGCGATCAGCGCGGCGATCAGCAGGCCCGCCAGCGACACCAGCACCAGCACACGCACGGTCGAGTGCACCGGCGCGAGCACCCCGTCCTCGAAGTAGCCGGTCACGAACCACATGTCCGAGCCCGCCGAGACCGCGTGCACCTTCGCCCAGCGGAACGGACCGGCCGGCGTGGACGTGACTCCCCACGACGCGCCCGATGCCGTGATCGCGTTCAGCACCGCGCGGTCCTTCTCCACCGCGTAGGTGACGGTGGATCGCTGCACCAGCACAGAGCCAGTGCGCGGCACAGCGAGATGGGCCTCGTACTCGTCCGGGTACTGCAGGCCCATGTGCGCCTGGGCCACCGCCCGCACCTCGCCGGCGTGGGTCTCGGCGTAGGAGCTGAACTCGGTGGTCTCCTGTTCCAGGGCGCGGTTCATCCGGTCGTCGGCGTCGACGAACAGGAAGCGCCACACCACGACCACGACGGTCGCGAGGACGAGCGTCATCAGGCCGAGGAGCCAGCACATGATCTTCACGCGTGCGGGCACGTCAGTCGTCCTCGTCGTCGTCTTCGACCGGCGGCGGTGGCGGCAGCACCGAGCTCGGGGCGGGGCTGGGTGTGGACGTGGGGGCCGGCGCCACCGAGCGTCCTACCTGGACGTCCGACTTCCGCACGTCCGGTGGCACCGGCCGCACCACGGTGAGCACGAGCAGCACGGCCGCAAGCGCGCACGCCACGCTGAGCACGGCCACGAGGACCGTGCCGGTGCGGGCGGACGGCAGCATGCGACCGAGCCTGCCCTTCGAACCCGCGTCTCGCATGAGACCAAGATGAAGATCTCTTCATCTGTCCGCAAATCGACTGATAATCATCAGCCCCTTGACCGGGAACGTACGGCCCCAACACGATGGGAGCGGTCTCACGCGAGTTCGTGCCGGTCGTCCGGTCACCCGCTCGTGCCGAAATCGGCGAAGCCCATTTC
>NZ_JBSGXZ010000067.1:0-30946 GCF_053610285.1 Lentzea sp. NPDC054927 | reverse complement strand
CAACTCGACGAAAAGCGTGTCGAGTTGACACCCCTCCTCGTGCGCGGCAAGAGCTGTGGCACGACTCGTGACGGGGACCCCCACCGGAACCACACGAGAAAAGCCAAGAGCAGCTCGGCTTCGCCGTCGCCTAGGACGCCTCGGCTTCGCCATCGGGTCGCCTCGCCTGCGGCATCGGGCTTGAGGGCTTTGGCTGCGTGGCAAGGAAAACCCCCGCAGCACCTCGGCGCGTGAGGTGCTGCGGGGGCCGTGGGACCTTTCCGAAGGGGAGCGCCGCCGCCGATCAGCTCCCCCTCGGAAAGGGGTGGGACCACTGCTCGGGACGCCGCCGCCGATCTGCCCCGAGCAGTGGGGTTGGGACCGTCTCAGGGGGCGCCGCCGCCGATCTACCCCCTGAGACGGGGTCTTGTCACCCGCTGGCTGCTGCGCCCACGGGTGGGGTTGCGGCTGGCAGGTGGTCGTCGTAGGCCGAGCGCAGCCTCAGCTCTGCGCTCGGCTTGGCTCCGATGGTGTCCAGGCCCAGGAGTGCGGCGCCTACTACTGGGGGGACGTCCACCACTCGTACTTGGGCCAGTGGGGCCATTTTTACGACTCGTTCGCGGACTGGGCCTACCACTGTGTCGCCGGTGTTGGTGATGACGCCGCCGCCTAGGACGATGTCCACCGGTTCGTTCATGAGGTCGAGTTTGCGCAGGGAGACGGTGGAGAGGAGGACGATTTCCTCTACCAGACGTTCGACCTGGGCCAGGGCTACGGCGTCGCCGGTTGCTGCTACCTCGAAGACGAGGGGGCAGAGGGCGTGCGGGTCCAGTTCGATTTCCTCGAAGTGGATCTTTTCTACCACCTTGAGGATTGAGGATTCGTTGTAGTGGGCCAGGAGGGCGGGGAGCAGGCCGGTGGGTTGGCCTCGGCCGTCTTCGGCTCGGACGGCGTGCCAGAGGGCGTCGTTGCCCAGTTGGCCGCCGCCGCCCCAGTCGCCGGAGATGGCGCCAAGAGCGGGGAAGCGGTGGGTTCGGCCGTCGTGGGCCACGCCTACTGCGTTGATGCCGGCGCCGCAGACCACGGCTACGCCTACGCCGGATCCTGTGCCGGCTCGGAGTAGGGCGAAGGTGTCGTTGCCTACGAAGGTTGTGGTGGACCAGCCTCGTTTGGTGATCTCGCGGGTGAGCTCTTCTTCCTCGCGGGGGAGGTCGGCTCCTGCGAGGTAGGCGGCTGTGTGCGAGGCGATCGGCTCGTCCGGGGACAGTCCCGCTTGAGCTGCGGCCTCGCGTGCCAGTGCTTCGAACACGTCAAGTCCGCGCTTCATGCCCACGGTTTGCGGCGGGGCTCCGGGGCCGCGCACCTGCGCCAGCACCTTGCCGTCCGCGTCTACCAGTAGGACTGCGGTTTTGCTGTTCCCGCCGTCGATCGCGAGCACACGGTCGGTCATCTGCGTCAGTTTCCCTTCACCCACGGCAGCAGATCGCGGTTCTGCGCGATCAGCTCGTCGGCCAGCTGGTCCGCGATGGCGTGCTGGCCGATCAGCGGGTGTGCGAGCAGCGCGTCGGCCACGCGGTCACGGCCACCGTGGATCGCCGCCTCCAGAGCCAGGTACTCGTACGCGGTGACGTGCGAGATCAGGCCGGAGATGGACGGTTCCACGGGGCGGACCGGGAGTGGCACGCCGCCATTTGTGTCCACAGTGGACGAGACTTCCACCACTGCGTCGTCTGGCAGGAACGGGAGAGTGCCGTTGTTCTGCACGTTCACCACGTGCTTCTCGGCGCCTGCGCCGCCGGTGAGGGCGTGCACCAGCTGGACTGCGGCTTCGGAGTAGTAGGCGCCGCCGCGCTGGTCTAGCTGTTCGGGCTTTGTGACCACTGACGGGTCGCCGTAGATGTCGAGCAGTTCCTTTTCCACTGCGGCAACGACTTCGGCGCGCGGGGGTTCGGTCAGCTGCTTCTTCACGACGGCGTCGTGGTTGTAGAAGTAGTTCAGGTAGTACGACGGCACCATGTTCAGGCGCCGCATCAAGCCGCCGTCGATGCCGATGTGTTCGGCCAGGCCTTCGACGTGGTCGGCCAGGAGTTCGGGGAGGCGGTCTACGCCGTCTACGTAGACGCCGCGTTCCCACGTGAGGTGGTTGAGGCCCACGTGCTCCAGCTCCACAGTGGACGGATCGACGCCCAGGAGGGCGGAGGTCCAGCGCTGGAAGGTGATCGCCACGTTGCAGAGGCCGATCGCCTTGTGGCCAGCTTGCAGCAGGGCGCGCGTGACGATGCCGACCGGGTTCGTGAAGTTCACGATCCACGTGTCGGGGCCGGCGAGCTCGCGGACGCGGTCGGCGATGTCCAGGACCACCGGCACGGTCCGCAGGGCCTTGGCGAGGCCTCCCGCGCCGGTGGTCTCCTGGCCGACGCACCCGCAGGTGAGCGGGAACGTCTCGTCTGACGCGCGTGCTTTCTGGCCACCGACCCGCAACTGCAGCAGCACCGCGGACGCGCCCTCGACACCGTCTTCGAGCGACGTGGTGGTGCGGACCTTCGCCGGGTGGCCCGCGTGTTGCAGCAGGCGCTGGCTGAAGGGGCCCACCAGTGAGAGGCGGTGCTCGTCCGGGTCGACGAGGACGATCTCGTCCACCGCCAGGCTGGTGCGACGGCCGGCGATGCCGTCGATCAGCTCCGGTGTGTAGGTGGACCCGCCACCGACGACGGTGAGTTTCATCCTTTGACTCCCGTGAACGTGATTCCCTTGACGAACGACTTCTGGGCGAAGACGAAGAGGACGACGGCCGGGATCATCGTCAGGAACGTGACGGCCATCGAGGAGTTCCACTGGACGATGTGCATGCCCTTGAACGTCGCCAGTGCCAGCGACAACGTCCACTGGTCCTTCACTTCACCGGTGTAGAGCAACGGGCCGAAGTAGTCGTTCCAGGTGAAGAGGAAGCAGAACAGCGCGGTGGCCGCGATGCCCGGCTTCGCCATCGGAATGATGATCCGGATCAGCGCCTGGAACTCCGAGCAGCCGTCCACCCTTGCCGCGTCCACATAGGACTGCGGGATGGTGAGCATGAACTGGCGCAGCAGGAAGATGCTGAACGCGTCGAACAGGAAGTAAGGAGCGATCAACGGCACCAGCGTGCCCGTCAGGCCCAGCGAGGACCAGGTGTCGTACAGCGGCACGGCCACGACCTGCGGCGGCAGCATCATCGCGCCGATGACGAGGATGAAGGCCACGTTCCGGCCGCGCCACTTGAGCTTCGCGAGCGCGTAGGCGGCGGGGATCGACGAGATCAGCATGCCGAAGGTCGCGAGCAGCGAGTACGTGAGACTGTTGATCAGGTACTGGAACAGTGGGGCCTTCTCGAAGACCTCGACGAAGTTCTCCCAGTGCCACTCGGTCGGCCACAGGTTCGAGGTGAACGCCTGGTCGTCCGACATCACCGCGGTGAGGAAGACGAACACGACGGGCGTGGCGAACATCAGGCCGAGCGCGAGGCCGATCGCGTGGGTGGCGACCCAGTTCAGGAAGCCTCCGACGTTGCGCTTGCGGCGCGGCTGCTCCGGTTCCGCGGAGACGTCGACCGGTGGTTTGGTCAGCGTGGCGGTCATGCTCCCGGACCCCCTTCCTCAGCCGTGGAGTTCTTGCGCATCCGCTGGACCAGCACGATGGTCACGGCGAACGAGATGATGAACAGGACCGTGGCCATGGCGGCCGCGTAGCCCATGTCGAAGTACCGGAAGCCTTGCGTGTACAGGTAAACCGGGAACGTCAGCGTGGAGTTGTCCGGGAAACCGAGATATTTGGTCGATCCCGTCGCGTCCGCCGCTCCCGAGCCGGCCGACCCCGCGACGACCGCCTGTGTGAAGAGCTGCAACGCGAGGATCACCGAGTTCACGATGCCGAAGAGCAGCACCGGTGAGATCGTCGGCAGCGTGACGTGCCACCAGCGCCGGATCGGTCCGGCGCCGTCGAGTTCGGCTGCCTCGTACTGTTCCTGCGGCACGTCGAGGATCGCGGCCAGGATGATGATCATCAGGTCGCCGGAGATCCACAGCATGATCGCGGTGATGCCGGGCTTGGCCCACGCCGGGTCCGAGAAGAACAGCGGTGCGTCGAGGCCGAACCAGCCGAGCACGCTGTCGAGCGGGCCGCCGTTGGGACGCATCACCATGAAGAACACGAGTGTCGCGGCCACCGGCGGTGCCAGTGAGGGCAGGTAGCAGAGCGTGCGGATCAGCCCGACGCCCGACTTGAGACGTGCGATGACCGACGCCACGCCCAGCGCGAACACCGTCCGCGCGATCGTGAGCACGACGACGAACCACAAGGTGTTCGCGATCGCCTTGGTGAGCAAGGGATCTTTGAACATGAACTCGTAGTTGGCGAGTCCGTTGAACTCCGGTGCGTTGATCAGGTCGTACTTCGTGAAGCTGAAGATGACCGTGGCGACCAACGGGTACACGAAGAACAGGACGAAGCCGATGATTGCCGGGGCCATGAACCCGAGCACGGCGAGACGGTGGCGGGCACGTGCCCGCCCCTTGCCGGGGGCGGGCCGCGCGCCGAGCGTGGCGGTCATCTTGCGAATCCCCTACTTGCCGCTCTTGGCGATCTGGTCGTCGATGTTCTTGTCGACTTCCTTGAGGCCTGCCGCCAGGTCCGGGACCTTGCCCGACTGGTAGGAGACCGAGAAGTCGGTGACAGCCTTGATGTGCGCGTCACCGATCGGGGTGACCGGGTTGCCCTTGAGCTTGTCGCTCTTGGCCAGGTCGATGAACGTCTTGAACTGCTCGTCCACCTCGAGCTTGGAGCTCTCCATGGCGGCCTTGGTGCTCGGGACGTTCTTGATGGCGTTCGACAGGTCGACGATCGTGTCGGTGTCGAACGACAGGTGCTTGATCAGCTCCCATGCGGCGCCGGCGTTCTTGGCGCCCTTGGGAATGCCCATGATCGTGCCCGTGGTGAACGCGGTGCCGTACTGGTCGGCCTTCAGCGTCGGGAACGGGGCGGTGCCGAACTTGATCTGCGGCGCCTGGGCCTTGAGGAAGGCGGTGCGGTACTCGCCGTCCATCATGATCGCGATCTTGCCCTGGTGGAACGCGTGGTCGGCCGAGTACTCCTGGCCGAGACCGGCGCGGAAGCGCTCGAGCGCGTCGTAGCCGTAGAAGTCCACGAGCTTCTTCTGGAACTTCAACATCTCGGTCCAGCCGGGGGACGCGGCGAGCGACGACTTGCCGTCAGCGGTCTCCCACGCGGCGTCGTACGACGGCGCGAGGATGGTCGGACGGTTGGCGTAGAAGCCCATCGTGGGCAGGTAACCCGCGACCTCGATGTCACCGTTCGGCGCCTTCTTGGTCGCCTTCACGGCCGCGTCGTACAGCTCGTCCATCGTCTTCGGCGGGTTCGTGATGCCGGCCGCCGACAGCATGTCCTTGTTGTAGTACATGGCGTAGACGTCGGTGAGCATGGGCATCGCACAGCGGTTGCCCTTGTACTCGGTGTACGCGCGGACCGCCGGGGAGATCTGGTTCAGATCCACCTTGTCGCGCTCGATGTAGGACTTCAGCGGCTGGAACGCACCGGAGGAGCAGAACTGGCCGATGTTGTCCGTCGTGAACGACAGCGCGACGTCCGGCGTGTTGCCCGAACGGATACCCGCGGTGATCTTGTCGTCGTCCTGCGAACCCTCGTGCTTGATCTCGATGTTCGGGAACTTCTTGTTGAACGTCTTGAGGGCCTTCGTGACTTCTTCGTACTCACGGTCGGAGTAGTTGCTCCAGACTGTGAGGGTCAGCTTGTCGTCCTTGCCAGGAGCAGCTGCGGCGTCGGAATTGGCGCCGCCACCCTTGCCCGCCGCACATGCGGTGAGGGTCAGCGCTGCGGCGACACAGAGCAAGGCAGCACGGGTGTGCTTGCGCATGTGCACTCCTTCTCGATCAACGTGGGGACCCGGCGACCACTGGGCCGCGGAATGGAGCCGTGGTGGCTGCCGGCAGGCCGAACACCGTCTCTCGTGCCACTGCCAGTGCCGAGTGCAGTGCGCCGCTGCGCACCGGTTTCCCGGTCACCAGAGCCAGCTGGATGGGTGTCCTCGGAACCACCAGTTGCCGCAGTTCCGCGGCAACGAGATCGTTCAGCGTGGTTCCTCCCGCCTGGGCGATGTCGCCAGACAGGAGGATGAGTTCCGGGTCGAGCACCGCGACGACGCTAGCCACGCCCGTGGCGATGCGCTTGGCGAGATCGGCCATGAACTCTCGGCCCGCAGGACCCGCGGCCAACGCCTTGCGCACGGCCCCGTGGCCGTTGCGCGCGGCGAGCCCGTGAGCCCTGGCGAGCTTGCAGATCGACGTGTTGCTGAGCAGCTCTCCGAACGTGCCGCCGGAGCGGTCCGTGTCGGTGTCGGCCGCTGCGCGGTCGGGGATCATCAACCCGTCGATCTCGCCCGCGCCACCGGATGCGCCGCGCAGCAGCGATCCGTTGACGACGACGGCGGCACCGACGAGGTCTGCGGGCCAGATGACGACGAAGTCGCGCACCTTGGTGGCCCGTCCGGCGACCATCTCCTCCAGGGCGACCAGGTTCACGTCGTTCTCGACGCTCACCGAGGTCGCGAGCTGCTCCCGCAACCGGCCGGGCATGTCGAAGCCGTTCCAGCCGGGCAGGTGTGGTGCGTAGGCGAGCTCACCGTTCGCGGGGTTCACCGCTCCTGGACAGCCCACCACGACGTGCAGCAGCTGGTCGGGAGCGAGGCCTGCCTGCCCGCACGCCTTGCCGACCGCGCTCACGAACGCCTCCAGCACGCCGTGCTTCACGGGCATCGGTGCCTTGTACTCGGTGAGCACGGCACCGGAGATGTCCGCGATCGCGATGTCGACCGTCTCGGGGGTGAGATCGACAGCGGCGATGTGCGCAAGCGTCCCGTTGACCGACCACAGCTGGGCCCTCGGCCCACGTCCGCCGCCGCGCAGTCCGTTGCGGACCACGGTGTCGGCGGTTTCCAGCCGGGTGAGCAGCTGTGCGGTCGCCGGCTTGGAGAGGCCGATCAGGCCCTCCAACTCCGACCTGGTCAGCGGACCGTTGCGCAGCAAAGCCTCGATGGCTGCGCGGTCGTTGATCTCCCGCAACAGTCGTGGGCTTCCGGCACGCATTAGGTCCGCTCCTGTCTGTTAACTTTCCAGACGATTTCGCCAGACGGTAGTGACCTGTTTCACCGGGGTCAATCCCCGATATGGGTCCGTTACCTGACTTAGGTTCGCCTAAGGCACCCTGGAACCATGACCGACGTGCGCCAGGAGTCGCTCGCATCACTGCTAGGAGGCCGAGGCGGCGCCCTCGACGCCTCCCTGCCGCCGCTGGCGTTCGTCGCGGGCTGGCTGATCTGGGGACATTCGATCGGCGCGGGGGCCGTCGTGGCCGTCCTGTGCGGCGTGGTGATCGGCGTCGTCCGGGTCGTGCGCGGCGAGAAACCCCGAGCCGTGATCCTGTCGGTGCTGCTCGTCGTGGCAGCCGCGTTGGTGGCGCTCTACACGGGGCGCGTCGAGGACTTCTTCCTCATCCAGCTGCTGTCCAACGTGGCCTCGGCCCTGGCGTGGGCGGGCTCGATCGCGGTGCGCTGGCCGTTGCTCGGCGTGGTGGTGGGGACGCTGCTCGGGCAGAAGACGCGGTGGCGCCGAGATCCTGCCCTTTTGCGCGCTTACTCGGTCGCGTCGTGGGCTTGGGTCGGTCAGTACGTGCTGCGGGTGGCGGTCTTCACGCCCTTGTGGCTCGACGCCCAGGTGTTCTGGCTGGCCACGCTCCGGGCCGCGTTGTCGTGGCCGCTGCAGATCGTCTGCATCCTGGTGTCGGGGTGGCTGCTGAAGCGGGCGCTACCAGCGGACCACCCCGGGTTCCGGCATCCGCAGGATCAGACCAAGGACTTGAGGAAGGCCGACCAGGCGGCGGGCGAGACCGGGACGTGAGTGCTCGGGGCCTTGCTGTCCCGGATGCCTACGCCGTTGCCGATCTCGACGCAGTTGTCGCTGCTGGCGCTGTAGCTGCTCTTACGCCACGTGGTCATCAGAGACCCTCCAAGATGTTGTCGATCACCGCCCTCGATTCTTCCTCACTCAGTGCGACGGCCGCGAGAGCCGTCAGGATGTCCTCGTGGACCTTGACGGTCTCCGTGTCGTCGAAGAACAGGCAGGAGTTGACGCTGTCGATGTAGACGACGGGCGGGTACTTCGGGAACTTCATCACCCGGAAGTCACCACACACGCCCGCGTGTGCGCCGATTGAGCGAGGAATGATCCGCAGGCTGATGTACTTCCGCACCGACATCCTGAGCAGGTGGGCGAGCTGCTCACGCCACACCTCCGGGCCGCCGACCGGCAGCAACAACGCCTGCTCGTGCACGAAGAACGTGAACTTTCGGCCTGGTTCCAGGATGTTCGCTCGCGCTGCTCTGGCAGCGGCGATCTTGGGGACGTCGTCCGCTTCGATCACCGTTGAGTGCTCTGCGATCACGTAGCCGTACTCGAGTGTCTGCAGCAGGCCCGGCACGAGGATCATCGACCAGCAGGTGATCTCGTTGGCGTCCTTCTCATGATCGATCAGTGTGCGGACCTGATCCGGCAGGCCGTCCTCCGGGATCTGGAGCCAGGCGTTCCCAGACTCGTGGAACAGCTCCAGCAGGTGCTCGCGTTCCTCGACCGTGGCTTGGCAGTAGCCGAGCAGCAGCACGACTTCCTGCTCGGTCACGCCGCCCTTGCCGAGCGTCATGTCCGAGATCTTGGCTTCCTGCCAGCCGAGCAGCTCGGCGAGCTTGCGGTGGGTGAGACCGGTTCTGGCGATGATGGCGCGAATGCCGTTGCCGAACTCCCGCCCCACCACGCTGGACGATCTTTTGGGCATGGTCGGAAACTAGGCCTGGTACGGGCCTCAGCTCCATCGTTTCCGGCCAAATCTGCCTGAAGGTGGGAGCGCATGGAGCGGCTCCATGTTTCAGGATCTTGCCGGCCGCGGGCGGATCTGGCCGGCCCTGGCGGCCTTGCGCAGCAGCAGGACGGCGGGAACCAGGCAGATCACCAGCGAGAGCGGGCTGGCCTCCGGGCCGAACGCGCCGCCGGTGAGCACCGACGGGCCGGAGAGCACGGTCTGCAGCAGGCCGTTGGGCACTTCGTTCGTACCGGACACGGCGATGCCGAAGACGCCGGCGTGGGTGAAGTTCCAGCCGAAGTGCAGGCCGATCGGGAACCACAGGTTCCTGGTGGCGACGTAGGCAGCGGCCATCATGGTGCCGCCCGTGAGGCCGATGGCCAGCGCGCCCCAGAAGGTGGCCTTGACGTTGAAGATGTGCGTCATCCCGAACAGCAGCGAGGACACCACCAGCGCGATGACTGTTCCGGCGCGCTCTTCGAGAACTCGGAACAGCACGCCGCGGAATAGCACCTCCTCCATGACGGCGACGCTCGCCATCATCCCCGCGATGCCGAGGAATCCGGCGAAGGAGCCCCAGGAGACCTGGTCCACGCCGCCGAAGACGAGGATCACCAGGAGCAGGGCCACGAACAGCCCGAAGCCGATCAGCGCTCCCCGTCCCAGGCCACACCACCTGGTCTCCGCCGCCAGCTCCGGCAGGTCGTCGCGGACCTCGACGACCGTGGAAAGCCACCGGTAGCAGGCCACCCCGGCGACGGCGAGTCCGAGGCCGACCGGCAGCGCGAGCAGCGGCAGCGGTGCGACCAGCAGGTTGATCCCGGCGAAGGCCAGCATCACGACGAAGAGCACCACGAACAGGACCGGGAACCGGAACCTGCGCAGCCGTCGCCGACCGTCGGAAAGTGCTGTGGGGGAAGGGGAAGCGTCCATGCGGATCAACCTAGGGAGGCCGCTGGGTCGTCACATCCCGCTGCGGCGGACACCGCAGGTAGCTCTTCAGAGGGACACGCCGGCCAGCACGCTCGGGTTGCGGATCAGTTTGCCGCTCGACGTCCTGGGCAGCGTGTCCATGACGTGGATGTGCGCCGGGAGCTTGAACTCGGCGAGCCTTTCCGTGCACCACTCCGACAACGCCTGTGCTGTCAGTGTGTCGCTGGTGGTGCCCACGTACGCGCGGATGTCCGCCGCGCCCACCGCGACGACCTCGGTCACCTGCGGGTGTCCGCGCAGGACGTGCTCGACCTCGGTCAGGTCGACCTTGTTGCCGCGCACCACGACCAGCGAGTCGGCGCGGCCGAGCAGCCGCAGTTCGCCGTCGGCGGTGAACTCGCCCCGGTCGCCGGTGCGGAACCAGCCGCCGGAGAACCGTGCCGGGTCGTTCTCGGACAGGTAGGGCGTTTCCTTCAGCGCCACCTCGACGAGTCCGTCGCGGACGCGTGCCGTGATGCCCTGCATGGGTTTTCCGACCGACGGGCGGACCGTGCCGTTCACCGCGATGGTCAGCGCGCCGGTCTCGGTGGTGCCGAAGCATTCGCCGACCGGGAACCCGTAGGCGGCGGCGAACCTGTCGGCCACGTCCTGCGGCATCAGCTCGCCGCCGGCGAAGGCGCCGCGGACCGTGCGCAACGAGTCGCGGTCGGGCGAGGAAGCCAGTAGATCGAAGTGGAACGGCAGACCCGTGACGAAGTCGACCTCGTGCGTCCGCGCCTGGCGCAGAATTGCTTCTGCGGAAGGCTTTTCCGCGAACACCAGGTGCACGCCGGTCGCCAGCGAGTGCAGCAGGCCGCCGATCAGGCCGAAGCTGTGGGCGGGGGAGTTCAGCAGCAGGAGGCGTTCGCCGCGCCTTGCCATGCCGTCGGACGCGACGAACCGCGCCACCTCGTCGACGAGTGACTCGGTGCTGCGGCCGATCACCTTCTGCCGGCCCGTTGATCCGGAGCTGAACTGGACGAGCCGGTGCGGGGTCGTGGCGGGGACGCCGGGTGCCTGTTCGATCACGAGGCCATAGCGCTCCTGGAAACCGTTGGCATGACTGCCACTCGGATGCACGAGGAACTCGGGACGGGTCAGCTCGTGCAGGACGTCGACCTCGGCCGGTCGCAGCCGGTGGTCGATCGAGACCACCCTGGCGCCGATGCTCCACAGCGCCAGCACCGCCTCCAACTGGCTGAAGCTCGGCGGTACCTGGACCGCGACCGTGCTGCCGTCGCGGATCCCCGCTGCTTCGAACCGGGTGGCTTCGGCGGAGATGTCCGCGCGCAGCAGGCCGTGCGTGACGGTGTTGCGGTGGCTGAAGATCGGCACTTCGTCGCCGTGCCGGTGCAACAGGTCGGTGATGAACTCGCGCATGTCTTTCATGACTCCTTGCAGAACTCGCCGATCGGGAGGCCCACGTGCCGTTGCTCGGTCGCGATGTGGCCGAGCAGCTCGTCGCCGCGCTGGAGCTCGGTCACGTTGAGGACCTTGCCGCCGGGACCGAGCACGCGGACGTGCCAGTCGTCCTGCACCATCAGGTGGACCTCGACACCCTCCGGCGAGCGCGCGGTGATGGTGAGCATCGGGCGTGACTCGAGCTTGGCCCTGCCGACGGTGATCTCGCGGGTGCGGCCTTCCGCGTTGACGGCGAGGACCTTGCTGCCCGACCGCAGTTCGGACAGGTAGTTGGTGCGGTTCGCCGGGCCCAGCACGTAGGAGTGCAGTGCGCCCGCGTTGACCCGGAACGGCCGTGTCGGCATGTAGGGCAACGGATGCGTTTCGCTGCAACAGAGGATGAAGCCCGACGAGAACGATCCGACGAGGATGCCTTCGTCCTCCTGGAAGTGCGAGGCCGTGTCGACGCAGACCCGGTCGCCGAGGCCGTTGTGCGTGAGCGCTTCCACGGTGAGCGTGGTCAGGGTCAGCGGCGGGGACGTGACTTCCAGCAGCCGGGCCAGTTTGAACACGTCGGTCGCGTCCCGCGGGGCCATCAGCACGCCGTCGGAGCCGTGTTCCAGGCATTCGAGGACGATTGCGGCCTCGACGAGGTCGGCCACGACGGTGATGAGCTTGCCCGGTGCGCCGTCCGCGGCGGCGATCACGATCTCCAGCGGGATCTTCGTCGGGTCGGTGAACGCGACGACGGTGTGGTCGAGCCGTTCCGCTGCGGTGCAGGCGAGTTTGAGCGTGCGGTCGTCGCTGACCGTCACGAATGCTGCGTTGCCCGGCAACCGGTCGAGCTGATCCTGCTCGTGCACGACCACGGTGACCAGGTGCGGGCTGTCTGTTGGTGCATCGGTGATCAGCACGCGGGTGATCGTCGGCGGCAGGTCGTCGAGCACTGCGGGATCGTCCGAGACGACTCCGGCGATCCGGCTGTGCACCGCCGCGTCGATCACGGCGGTCCGGTGCGCTTCCGGCACGGTTCTGAGGTCGATCCAGGCGAACTTCACCGGTTCTCCAAGGTAGCGGTCAGTGCGTGCATGAGGCTTGCGTCGGTGGGCGCGTGGACGATCGACGCCAGCTCCGCGACCAGTTGCATCGGCGTGGGCGAGGTGAAGACCCGCCGTCCGACGGCGAGACCCGAGCAACCCGCCGCCATCGCGACGCGGGCGTGGCCGGCCAGGCTGTTCGCCGAGGCCGGGCCGCCCGCGACGATCACCGGGATCGGGCAGCTGGCGACCACCTCCGCCATGTCCTCGGCGGGGCTCGCCAGGTTGGTCTTGACGATGTCCGCGCCGAGGTCCGCCGCGATGTTGACGACGTGGGCGAGGAGAGCGGGATCCTTGGCGTCGCCGATGCGAGGCCCGCGCGCATAGATCATCACGACCAGCGGGACGTTCCACGAGTCGCACGCGGCCGCGACCGTGCCGAGGTCGGTGAGCTGGCGCGACTCCGTGTCGGAGCCGATGTTGACGTGCACGCTCACCGCGTCGGCGCCCAGCCGCAGCGCCTCGTCGACCTCGCCGACGAGCACCTTTGCGTTGGCGTCGGCCATGTGCGCGGTGCCGGCGCTCAGGTGGACGATCAGCGCACATCCGCCCAGCACGGCAGGGTTGATGGTGCGCACGCGTCCTTTGTGGACGATGATGGCGTCGGCCCCGCCCAGCACGATGGCGTGGATCAGGTCCTGCCACCGGTCGCGCGGCACCACCGGACCGTCCGAAACGCTGTGGTCCAACGGCACGAAGAGGTACCTGTCGTCGTGCGGACGGGAAAGGCGTCGCAGCCGCAACGCTTTCCTCATGGCGCTCACACCCCCTGGATCGTTTGGTGTCAACAGCAGGGTGGGGCAGTCCGCGCGCACAGCGGCAGGTGTGAGGTGCCGATAATTCCCGAGTTATCGGCCTGTTAGAGCAATGGCGCTTACAACGGCGACAGAGCGTCATCTGGTGACACCCGCGTGGCCGTGTTTGTGGATCGGTAACTGTCCTAGGCTTCCTCGGTGCGAATGGAGCTGAGACATCTGCACGTGGTGCTGACCGTGGCGCGAGCAGGCAGCATCAGCCGAGCCGCCTCGCAGCTGAAGATCGCGCAGGCCGGGCTGACCGCCCAGGTGAGGCGGATCGAGGCGTGTCTCGGCGGCCCGTTGTTCCTGCGTCGCACCGACGGCGTCGAGCTGACCGAACTGGGACGCCACGTCGTGCTGCGGTCCCAGGACCTCGTGGAACGCTTCGACGACCTGCTCGTGACCTCGCACAAACTGGCAGGACGCGGCGACTCCGGCATCCGGCTCGGCGGCGTGGCGGGCGCCCCGACCGCGCTGCTGGTCGGCGTGGTGCGCGAGATGCTGCCCGGCCTGCCGCAGACCACGCACATCGAACGCGGCGGCGACGCGGTGCTGGAACTGGTGCGCGCGGGCGAGCTCGACCTGGCCCTGGTGGTGGAGTTCCCGCGCAGCCCGTTGAGGTTCCCGAAAGCGGTCGGCCTTCGTGGCCTGGTCACCGAACGAATGCTGATCGGCGTGCCGGTGGGCCACCGGTTGTCCGGCCGCAGCGAGGTGCTGCTGTCCGAGCTGGCCGGTGAGGAGTGGGTCGTTCCGGACGAGAACCACGGTGGCCGGCTGAACCTGGACCTGGCCTGCGAGGCGGTCGGGTTCACGCCGCGGTGCGCGCACTTCGGCGTCGACCCGGTGGTCGCGGCCGACCTGGTGCGATCGACCGGTGCCGTGGCCGGGTTCTTCTCCGGTCACGACCTGCCGGGGGTGCTGCTCAAGCCGATCATCGGCAACCCGCTGCACCGGCGGATCACGTTGGTGTGGAACACCGACGCCGCCGAGCACGTGGACGGGGTGCACGCCGGACTGCTGCGCGCCTACCACGAGCGGACCCCGCACTCGGGCCGGTTGCTGGCGTCATGACCTGCTGGGCCGCGGTGCGTCAGGTCCGAGCACGTCCACCGCTGCCAGCCAGGCCGCGCCCGCCGCACCTTCCGTCGCCATGATCACCTGAGCGTTGCAGCGGGTGAGGAGTTCCTGCTTGAGGTGCACGCCGACCGGAGTCTTGATCAGGCTGCCGACGAGCACGATCGGCGAGGTGTCGGACGGTTCGCGCACCGCGGAAGCCGTGTTGGCGAGCAGCTGGGCAGCCGTTGCCACGATCGTCAGGGCTTCGGGGTCGCCGTGGTGGTAGGCGGAGCTGACCAGCGGGGCGAACTGAGCGAGTTTGATCGGCGGCTGCGCGTTGACCGCGTTGATCAGCTGGCCGCGGTTCTTCGCGCCCGCGGCGGTGAGAACGGCGGTGGCCAGGCCTTCGAGGGGCGCGTCCAGGTCGATCAGGCGCAGGGCGGCGCGGACGGCTTCGCGGCCCAGCCAGAACGCCGAGCCGTCGTCGCCGATCAGCCAGCCGTAGCCGCCGGACTGGCCGACCATGCGGTGGTCGGTGATGCGTCCTGCGATGGAGCCGGTGCCCGCCACCAGGACCGTGCCGTCCGGGGACGAGGTGCCGGTGGCGAAAGCGGCCTCGCAGTCGGTGACCACGCGCATCGGGCAGTGCAGGCCCGCGCGTTCCCAGGCCTCCTGGAAGAGCGCGGACACGGCCGGGTCCGCCATCTTCGAGGCGCCGGCCATGCCCAGGACGCCGGAACGGACCTTGCGGGAATCGAGGCCGTCCAACGCTTCCACCAGCGCCTCGCCTATGTGGGCGGCGGCGACCGATGGCGGGTGCGAGTTCGGGTTCGCGCCGCCCGCCAGGCCCTGGCCCAGGCGGGCGCCGTCGAGATCGAGCACCAAGGCCCTGGTTGAGGTGCCACCAGCGTCGAGTCCCACGACCAGATCCATAAAAGCCGAGTATGCCGAGGGACGCTCACCTGGGGCACACCCAACCGGGTATCACCTCGTCAGCGCTCGGTTACCCGTTGCGTTGTGGTGGAAGAACATCAACGATCCAGAAGGAACTTGATCACCCGGATGTACCACAGTGGACAGTGACGGGACGATCAGTTCGTAGGCGAACGTGGCAGACGGCGCAACGTCGACGAGCTCGTCCGCGTCGCCGGGCGCGGTGTACGGGCTCTGCACGCCGACGGTGTAGGTCACCGGGCCGGACGGCAGCGAAGAGCGCGAAACCGGCAGTACCACGACGTCGCTGTCGAACACGTTGGTGTCGGACGAGCCGTCGAATCCGTTCAGCGGCTGCTCGTCCACGACCTCCTCCGAGCCGGCGACCACGGTGCGGGCCAGCCAGATGTCGGCGGTCACGTCGCCGTCCGGGTTCGTCGGCTTCACGGCCGTCGTCACGAAGTCCTTGCCGCCCACCGAGAACCTGACCTCGGGCTGCATGTTGCTGCCGAGGTTCGCCCAGGTGCTCCACGTCGCGACGCCGAACGCCAGCAGGTCCGGCGTCGCCGTCGCACCCACATAACGCAGGTCGCCGCCGCGGGCCGTGCGGTTGACAGCGCAGTTGTCCTGCACGTCAGGTCCGCAGTCCGGCAGCTGTGGAGAGGTCGCGCCGAGCTGCAGCACGGTCAAGCGCGCCTGGTAGTCCTGCTGGTCGAGGCCCTGGCCGGCGACTCGGCCGGACACCACCTTCAGCCGCGACACCGGCTTCGGCGCCGCGTAGACGGGCACCCGCAGCGAACGGTCGCCCGAGAACGTCACCAGCCCGGACGCCTCCGCCAGGAACTGACGGCCTTCGTCCAGCGCGACGGTGGGGTCGGGGGTCTTGCGCAACGCCGCCGGGTTCGCGATCCGCAGCTGCACGGTCACCGACGCCGAACCGTTCGGCGGCAGCACCACGTACGGCGTCGCGACCTCGAAGGACACCCCGGGCACGGCGGTGATCGGCTCGTAGCGCGCCTGCAGGCGGACGGTCTTCGTGCCCTTGTTCACCAGCCGGATCGTTCGACCGGTCAGCACCGGACCGCTCACCTCAACCGTGCCGAACGACGCGTCGCCCACCGCCAGCACGTCGGAGGACAACGCCGCGAGCGCGTCCACCCGGCCGGCGCCGACCCGCATCGGGGCCTCGCGCACGCCGTCAGCCGACCGGATCACGCCGGAAGCGGTGTTCATCAGCGCGGCCTTGACCTCCGCGACGGTCCACTGTGGATGGGTTTCGCGCAGCACCGCCGCGATCCCGGCCACGTGCGGCGACGCCATCGAGGTGCCGCCCATCGACACGCCGTCGGACGCGGTGCCGGAAGCGGCGGAGAAGATCGTGTCGCCCGGCGCGGCCACCGCGATCGACGAACGGGATCGCGACGAAGAAGGGGTGATCGTGTCCTCGATCGCCGGTTCCACCGACGGGACCGCGCGCTTCAAGGCATCGGTCAGGTGCACGGACAACGTTCCGGCCTCCAGCGCCGGACGCAGTGCGGTGGCGGCGGACGCCGTCAGCTGGAACGCCGGAATGTGTGCATTGCCGGCGATCCCGGCGGCGAACACCGGCAACGACGTCGGCAGCAGCACCCCGGCCGCGCCGGCCTTCCACGCGTTGTCCGTCCGCGCCCCGGAACCGCAGGCGCGGGTCGCGTCGTTGTCGTCCCACTCCAGCCAGACGATCTTCCCGGTCAACGGCTCGGAGATCGGCTTGCAGCCGTCCACATCGGACGTGAGCCGCACGACGGGCAGCGTGAGGTCGAGTGGCCCCTTGTAGTTCTGGCTGTACTGCCCTGCCCACTGCTTGCCCTGCGCCTCCAGCCCGTCCAGCATCGAGAACGAGTCACGGCTGTTCGCCACGGAGATCGCCTCGGGCGCGTTGCCCGGCGACCCGGCCACGTCGTAGAAGTCGCCACCGTTGCCGGCCGCCGCCACGACGACCACGCCGTGTTCGACGAGCTTGCGCACGAACAGCGCGTCCGGGTCGTCCGCGGCGCCGAAGTCGCTGCCCAGCGACAGGTTCACCACGTCGAGCTTGTCGGAGAAGTCGCCGTCGCCGTTGGGGTCGAGCGCCCAGTCCAGCGCCTGCGCGGTCAGGTTCGTGCCGCCCTCGCAGCCGAACACCTTCAACGCGTAGAGCAACGCCTTGGGAGCCGTACCAGGCCCGATCTTCAGCGAGTCGAGATCGACCGACGAGTACGAGCCGCGGTAGGTCGTGCCGTCGGCGTTGACCCCGAACCCGGCCGCGGTGCCGGCGACGTGCGTGCCGTGGCCGTCGCAGTCCAGCGGGTCGGCGTCCGGTTCGGGCAGCGAGCCGGACTTGCCCGTGTAGGCGTCGCCCGCGAAGTCGTGGCCGCCGACGACCTTGGCGTTCGGGAAGGTGCCGCCGCCGAAGTCCGCGTGCCGGTAGTCGATGCCGGTGTCGATCACGCCGATCCGGACACCGTCGCCGAACCGTCCCAGCGACTTCCAGGCGTCGAACGTCCGGGTGAGACGGACGGCGTGCGCGTTGGTGAGCTTCTTCGGCGTCATCCGGTGTACCGCGCGCACCTCGGGCATGCGCGACAAAGCAGACAGACGGGACTTGTCCGCAGACAGGACGACGCCCGGCACCGCGTTGGACGTTCGGGCAACCTCGCGTCCGCCAGACCGGGAAACAACCCGGGACACCTGCTCCGAGGTCGTGTTTCTGGCTGAACGCGCCTGTGTAACGGTGCCCGCGTCGACCGCTGCGGCCGAGGTCAGCTCCACGAAAACGGTTACGGGCTCCGTTGGGCCGGATGGCGTGAGCAGTGCGCCCGCCAGGAGTGATGCGGCCACGATCTTCATGATCGACTCCCATTAGTCATCGGACGACTTCACGTCAGGATCTAGACGAACTAGGTCTCGCGGGGCTATACATCCGATGTATTTCGGCGGTGTGAGTAGAGGAGGAACGGCCGTGCAGCTTCTGCGCCTCGGGCCGGTCGGCGATGAACGTCCTGCAGTGAGGACCGACGACGGGACCACATACGACCTCCTGCCGATCACCCCGGACATCGACGGGGCGTTCCTCGCGAACGACGGTGTGGCTCGCGTCCGGGCGGCCCTCGAAGGCGGCGAACTGGGAGCACTGAGCACCGACGGAGTGCGGGTCGGGTCGCCGCTCGCGCATCCGGGCAAGGTCATCTGCATCGGCCTCAACTACCGCGACCACGCGGAGGAGACCGGCGCGGACATCCCGGGCGAGCCGGTGATGTTCCTCAAGACGCCGGACACGATCGTGGGCCCGTACGACGAGGTGCTCGTCCCGCGCCGGTCGGTGAAGACCGACTGGGAGGTGGAGCTCGGCGTCGTCATCGGGCGCACCGCTCGCTATCTCGAGTCCGAAGAGGACGCTCTGGCGTGCGTCGGCGCGTACGTGCTCTCGCACGACGTTTCCGAGCGGGAGTTCCAGATCGAGCGCGGCGGGACGTGGGACAAGGGCAAGAACTGCGAGACGTTCAACCCGCTCGGCCCCTTCCTCGTGCCTGCCGACGAGATCGCCGACCCGCAGAGCCTCGAGATGCGGCTCTGGGTGAACGGCGAGATCAAGCAGAACTCGTCCACCAAGAACATGATCTTCCCGGTGGCGGAGATCGTGCGCTACCTCAGTCAGTTCCTTGTCCTTCGACCGGGTGACGTCATCAACACGGGTACACCCGCTGGTGTCGCGCTCGGCCAGCCGGAGCCGAAGCCGTACCTGCGCGCCGGCGACGTCGTCGAGCTGGAGATCGAGGGCCTCGGCAAGCAAAAGCAGACCCTCGGGCAGGCCTGACCCATGCCCAAGATCACCGCACTGGACGTGCTGGACATCCGGTTCCCCACGTCCCGCGAGCTCGACGGCTCCGACGCGATGAACCCGGACCCGGACTACAGCGCCGCCTACGTCGTGCTGCGCACCGACGACGGACCGGAGGGCCACGGGCTCGCGTTCACCATCGGCCGCGGCAACGACGTGCAGGCCGCCGGGATCAAGGCGCTGGCACCGCACGTCGTCGGCAAGGACGTGCCGGAGGACGCGAAGGCGCTGGCCGAGCTGTACTTCGAGCTGATCGGCGACTCGCAGATCCGCTGGCTCGGCCCCGAGAAGGGCGTCGCGCACATGGCGATCGGCGCGGTCGTCAACGCCGCGTGGGACCTCGCCGCGCGCCGCGCAGGGTTGCCCGTCTGGCGGTTCCTCGCCCAGATGACGCCGGAGGAGATCGTCAGCCTCGTCGACTTCCGGTACCTCTCCGACGCGATGACGCCCGACGACGCGCTGGAGATCCTGCGCAAGATCGAGCACAGTAAGGCCGAACGAGCGGAAACCGTTGCCCGCGAAGGATATCCGGCCTACACGACGTCACCCGGCTGGCTCGGCTACTCCGACGAGAAGCTCGCCGGACTCGCGCGCCAGGCACTCGCCGACGGCTTCGACATGATCAAGCTCAAGGTCGGTGGCAGCCTCGACGACGACGTGCGCCGGATGAAGCTCGCCCGCGAGGTCGTCGGCGACGAGGTGCGCGTGGCGGTGGACGCGAACCAGCGCTGGGACGTCGACACGGCGGTCCGATGGATGCGTGAGCTCGCGCCGTACGACCCGTACTGGATCGAGGAGCCGACCTCACCGGACGACGTGCTGGCGCATAGGGCGATCGCCGACGCGCTGGCGCCGATCCGGGTCGCCACCGGTGAGCACGTGCAGAACCGCGTGGTGTTCAAGCAGATGCTGCAGGCCGGCGCGATCGACGTCCTGCAGCTCGACGCCTGCCGGGTCGCCGGGGTGAACGAGAACATCGCGATCCTGTTGCTGGCCAAGAAGTTCGACGTCCCGGTGTGCCCGCACGCCGGTGGTGTCGGCCTCTGCGAGCTGGTCAGGCACCTGTCGTTCTTCGACTACGTCGCGATCTCCGGCGAGGTCGGCGAGCGCGTGATCGAGTGGGTCGACCACCTGCACGAGCACTTCCTGGACCCGGCCGTCGTCGAGAACGGCCGTTACCTGGCACCCGCCGCGCCGGGATTCTCCGCTCAGCTCAAGGACGAGACGCTGTCCGACTACCTGTACCCGGAGGGTCCGGTGTGGACAGCACTGGAGGGCGAGAATGACTGACTTCGAAGGCCTTGTCGCCGTCGTCACGGGTGGCGCGTCCGGCATCGGCCTCGCCACGGCGAACCTGCTGTCGTCGCGCGGTGCGACGGCGGTGGCGCTGGATCTCAACCCGGACGTGAAGGACCCGCTGGTCGGGATCCGCGCGGACGTGTCCGACGACGAGAGCGTCAAAGCCGCGATCGACGAGGTCGTGGAGCGGTTCGGCCGCCTCGACGTCGTCGTGAACAACGCGGGCATCGGTTCGCAGGGCGACGTGGCGGCCAACTCCGACGACGAGTGGCTCAAAGTGCTCAACGTCAACGTGCTCGGCATGGTCCGGGTGTCCAGGGCCGCGCTGCCGCACCTGCGCAACTCGCCGTCCGCGGCGATCGTCAACACCTGCTCGATCGCTGCGTGGGCCGGGCTCCCGCAGCGTGCTCTCTACTCGGCCAGCAAGGGCGCGGTGTACTCGCTGACGCTCGCGATGGCCGCCGACCACGTCCGCGAAGGCATTCGCGTCAACGCGGTCGCTCCCGGCACGGCGGACACCCCGTGGGTGGGCCGTCTGCTCGACTCGGCACCGGATCCGGCCGCCGAACGAGCCGCGTTGGAGGCACGCCAGCCGCACGGCCGGCTCGTCTCCGCTGATGAGGTAGCGGGCGCGATCGCTTATCTGGCGAGCCCGTTGTCCGGTTCCACCGCCGGCACCATTCTGGCTGTCGACGGTGGCATGTACGGGTTGCGCCTGCGCCCCAAGCAGTCATGAAAGGCCAAACAACGATGAAGCGTCGCAACCTCACCGCCGCGGTGTGCCTCGCGCTCGCCGGTGCACTCACCCTGACCGCCTGTGGCGGTGGCGCCAGCGGTACCGGCGCCAGTGGTGTCGGCCCGATCGGCGCCGACCACCCGCGGGCCGACTCCGACTTCTGGAACTCGTACATCAAGTACTTCCCGGACAAGGCCAAGGAACTCGGCGTCAACCTGCTGAACCCCACCAACTCGCAGAACAAGGTGGAGAACCTGGTCGCCAACGCGCAGTCGCTGCAGTCGCAGGGCGCCAAGGCGATGGTGATGGCCCCGCAGGACACCGGCGCGATCGCGTCCACTTTGGACCGCCTCGACAAGGCCGGCATCCCGGTGGTCACCGTCGACACCCGCCCGGACAAGGGCAAGACCTACATGGTCGTGCGCGCGGACAACAAGGCGTACGGCGAGAAGGCCTGCAAGTTCCTCGGTGACAAGCTCGGTGGCAAGGGCAAGATCGTCGAGTTCCAGGGCGCGCTGTCGTCGGTCAACGGCCGTGACCGCTCCGAGGCGTTCGCCGCCTGCATGAAGCAGAACTACCCCGGCATCACGGTGTTCGAGGAGCCGACCGACTGGGAGGGCGCCAAGGCGTCCGCGGCCCTGCAGACTCGTCTCAATCAGCACCCGGACATCAACGGCATCTACATGCAGGCCGGTGGCGTGTTCCTCGCGCCGACGCTGCAGGTGTTGAAGCAGAAGAACATGCTGGTCCCGCCGACCGATCCCAAGCACGTCTTCATCGTCTCCAACGACGGCATCCCGTCCGAGCTGGAGGCGATCCGCAAGGGTGAGATCGACGCGACCGTCTCGCAGCCGGCCGACCTCTACGCGAAGTGGGCGCTCTTCTACGCCAAGGCGGCCGTGGAGAAGAAGACGTTCCAGCCCGGCAAGACCGACCACGACTCCACGATCGTCGACGTCGGCGGTGGCCGTCTCGAGGACCAGCTGCCCGCGCCGCTGATCACCAAGGAGAACGTGGACGACAAGGCGTTCTGGGGCAACCAGATCTGATGAACGAGTACGCAGCCATCGCACGTGGCGTGACGAAGCGGTTCGGGCGGACGCTCGCGTTGGACGACGTGGGCATCGAGATCCGGGCCGGTGAGTCGCACGCGCTCGTCGGTCGCAACGGCGCGGGCAAGTCGACGTTGGTCTCGATCCTCACCGGCATGCAGACGCCGGACGCGGGCGAGGTCACCTTCTTCGGCGAACCCGCGCCACCCGTCGCCGACAGCGCGGCGTGGCGTCGGCACGTCGCCTGCGTGTACCAGAAGTCGACGGTCGTGCCGGATCTGTCGGTCGCCGAGAACCTGTTCATCAACCGGCAGGACCTCGGCGGCGGGCTGATCAAGTGGAAGAAGCTGCGGCACCAGGCTGCCGAGCTGCTGGAGACCTACGACGTCGCGGTCGACCCGAACGCGTTGGTGTCCACGCTGACCGTCGAGCAGCGCCAGTTGGTCGAGATCGCGCGGGCGCTGTCGATCGGCTCGCGGTTCGTGATCCTCGACGAACCGACCGCGCAGCTCGACGGCCCGGCGATCGAGCGGCTGTTCGACCGGATGAGGTCGTTGCAGGACAAGGGAGTGACGTTCCTGTTCATCTCCCACCACCTGCAGGAGGTCTACGAGGTCTGCCAGACGGTGACGGTCTACCGCGACGCGCGGCACATCGTCACCGCTCCGGTGGCCGAGATGTCCAAGCCCGACCTGATCGAGGCGATGACCGGTGAGGCCGGTGGACTGAACGTGCCCAGCGGCGACGACCGGCCGTCGTCCTCGGATCAGGTGCTGACCGTGACGTCGTTGAGCGGGGAGCACTTCTCGGACATCTCACTGTCGGCGACGCGCGGCGAGGTCATCGGGCTCGCCGGCAGTGCGTCGTCGGGCAAGCACGAGTTCGCCGAGACCGTCTACGGGCTGCGCAAGCCGTCCGTCGGCACGATCTCGGTGAACGGTGCCGCGGTGCGCGGCGGTGACGTTCCGGCGGCTCTGAAGGCCGGAATTGGCTGTGTGCCACGGGATCGGCACCACCAGGGGCTCGTGCTGGACCTGTCGATCGCGGAGAACGCGACGATGAGCACTGCCGGTTCGTTCGTGTGGCCGTCGGCGCAGCGTTCTGCGGGTTCGACGGCGATCGCCTCGTACGACGTCAAGGCCGCCGGACCGGACCAGCCGGTGTCCGACCTGTCCGGCGGCAACCAGCAGAAGGTCGTGATGGCGCGGGCACTCGCCGGCGACCCGTCGGTGCTGGTGCTGATCAACCCGACCGCGGGTGTCGACGTGAAGTCGAAGGAGTCGCTGCTCGGGGTGGTCGACGCGCAGGCGCGCCGGGGCAAGGCGGCGATCGTCGTCTCCGACGAGCTGGACGACCTGCGGGTCTGCGACCGTGTTCTGGTGCTGTTCCACGGCCAGGTCGTGCGCGAGTTCGCACGGGGCTGGCGCGATCAGGAACTCATCGCGGCTATTGAGGGAATTGCCGAAGGAATGGACACAGTGGAATGACGAAGGCCATGACTCCGCCGGTCTCGGCGCCCACTCCTCCGGGGAAGCAGAAGTTCCAGTTCGCGAGGTACCAGGACCTCGCGCTGGTGCCGGTGATCATCATTCTGCTGATCATCGGTGCGGTGTTGTCGCCGATCTTCCTGACTCCCGGCAACCTGATCGCCGTGCTGACCCAGCAGAGCGAACTCTCGCTGCTGGTGCTGGGCCAGGCGATGATCCTGATCGTCGGCAAGATGGACCTGTCGCTCGAGTCGACGGTCGGTCTGGCGCCCGCGCTGGCCGTCGCGTTGATCATTCCCGCGTCGGCCGGTGGGCTGGACGTCGGGCTCGCTGCCTGGCTCGCGCTGCCGTTGTGCCTGCTGATCGGGGTGGGAATCGGTGGCCTGAACGGGTTCCTGATCCTGAAGGTCGGGTTGTCCGGGTTCATGGTGACCCTGGGCATGCTGACCATGCTGCGCGGTCTGCAGCTCGCGATCACCGAGGGCAAGTCGCTGATCGACGTGCCGGAGTCGTTCCTGTACCTGGGTTCCACGACCTGGCTCGGGCTGCCGGCGGCGGTGTGGATCTGCATCGTCTGTTACGCGGTGGGCATCTTCGTGCTGAAGTACCTGCGCGCCGGTCGTTCGCTGTACGCGATCGGCGGCAACTCGGAGGCCGCGCGTGCCGCCGGTATCCGGGTGGACCGGGTGGTGTGGATCGTGCTGATCATCGGTTCGGTGCTGGCCGTGGTCGCGGGCATCCTGATGACCGGGCGGTTGGGGTCGGTGGCCGCGACCCAGGGCGAGGGCATGATCTTCCAGGTCTTCGCGGCGGCGGTGATCGGCGGAATCTCGTTGCAGGGCGGAAAGGGCACGCTGTTCGGCGCGCTGTCCGGTGTGCTGATGCTGGGGCTCGTGGAGCAGATCCTGCGGTTGCAGGGCGTGTCCGGCTTCTACATCAAGGCCTCGTACGGCGCGGTGATCATCCTCGCGCTGATCGTGACCCGGTTCGCCACCGGTCAGAAGCAGGAGTGAGGGTTGGAGACCGTTGCGCTGCACACCCGGCTTCGCGAGGGGCGAGAGGCTGACTACGACCGCGTTCACGCCACCATTCCTCTGGAGCTGGACGCTGCTCTGCGCGAGGCCGGGGTGCGTTCGTGGCGGATCTGGCGGTCCGGGCGCGAGCTGTTCCACCTGGTCGAAGTCGACGACTATCGCGCGATGAGGGCGTATTTGTCCGAGCATCCGGCGAACATTCCGTGGCAGGCTGAGATGGCCGAGCTGCTGGAGGTCGAGGACGACTACTCCGGTGCTGAACCCGATGTGCGACTCGTGTGGGAGCTGCCGTGAAGGTTGCTGTTTCTCGTCTGGGCTTTGGTGCCGCGCCGATCGGCAACCTGTACCGGGAGATCTCGGACGCCGAGGCGTTCGGTGCGGTCGAGGCTGCCTGGCAGACCGGGGTTCGCTACTTCGACACCGCGCCGCACTACGGGCTCGGGCTGTCGGAGCGGCGGCTGGGTGTCGCGCTGGCCGGGCGGCCGCGCGACGAGTACGTGATCTCGACGAAGGTCGGGCGGTTGCTGGAGCCTTTTGACGGTTCTGGGCTCGACGACGAGGGGTTTGCGGTGCCCGCGCACTTTCGACGGGTGCGGGACTACTCGGCGGACGGGGTTCGGCGGTCTATCGAGTCCTCTTTGGAGCGTCTCGGGACTGACCGAGTGGAGATCGTTTACATCCACGATCCCGATGACTACTGGGATGTGGCTTTTGGTGAGGCCTATCCGGCGCTGGAGGAACTGCGGTCGCAGGGCGTCGTCGGTGCCATCGGCGTCGGCATGAACCAGTGGGAGATGCCGGAGCGGTTCGTCCGCGAGACCGACATCGACGTGGTGATGCTGGCCGGGCGGTACACGCTGCTGGAACAGCCGTCGCTGGCGTCGTTCCTGCCGTTGTGCGTCGAACGCGGTGTGTCCGTGGTGGCCTGCGGTGTCTTCAACTCCGGTCTGCTGTCCAAGCCCGTGGTGGCCGCCGACGCGAAGTACAACTACGACGACGCGCCTGCCGCACTGGTCGCGAGGGCACGGGCGATCGCGGAGGTGTGCGGGCGGCACGGCGTGACGCTGCCCGAGGCGGCGATCCAGTTCGCGCTCGGACATCCCGCGGTGGTGTCGGTGGTGATCGGGTCGCGGACGGCGGAGCAGATGACCGCCAACGCCGCGTACTTCGCCGCGGAGATCCCCGCGGACCTGTGGAACGAGCTGAAGGCGCTGAACCTCGTCGACCCGGAGGTGTCGACGCCGTGATCGTCGATGCCCACCACCACCTGTGGGACCTGTCCGTGCGGGATCAGGACTGGATCACCGATCCGCCGATGGGTGTGATCCGGCGGTCGTTCCTGGAGCCGGACTTCGTCGCCGCGGCACCTGAGGTCTCGACCTCCGTGCTGGTGCAGACGGTGTGCGTGCCGGAGGAGACGCCGGAGTTTCTCGCGGTGGCTGCTTCTTCTGGGGTTGTCGGCGCGGTGGTGGGCTGGACCGATCTGACTTCCCCGGCTGTCGGCGATGAGCTGGAGTCGTTGGTGGGAGGCCCTCACGGGTCGTGGCTGCGCGGGATTCGGCACCAGGTTCAGGGTGAGCCGGATCCGGAGTGGTTGTGCCGCAAGGACGTGTGGAACGGGCTTGCGGCCGTTGGCTCCGCCGGGCTGATTTATGAGCTGCTGACGTTGCCGCATCAGTTGCCGGCTGCGCGTCGGACCGTGGCGGCGTTGCCGAACGTTGGCTTCGTGGTGGACCACTGCTCGAAGCCCGCGATCGGATCCGGTGTGGGGGAGTGGGCCGAGCTGATCCGGTCGCTGGCGGCGCACGAGAACGTGACGTGCAAGCTGTCCGGCCTGGTCACCGAGGCTGACTGGAAGTCGTGGGACGTGGCGTTGTTGCGGCCGTACTTCGAGGTCGTGCTGGACGCGTTCGGGCCGGAGCGGTTGATGTTCGGCTCGGACTGGCCCGTGTGTTTGCTGGCGGCCACCTATGACGAGTGGCTTGGGGCGGCTCGGGAGTTGGTTTCCGAGCTGTCGCCCGACGAGCAGGCCGCGATCTTCTCGGGCACTGCTCGCCGGGTCTACGCGCTTTAGAACAGAGCCTTCAGCTCGTTGATCAGCTTCGGCGTGGCCTCGGCGAGCGGCTCGCGGACCGGGCCCGCCGGGAGGCCGAGCAGGTTGAGCGCTGCCTTGACGGCGACGGCACCGGGCTCGCGGGTCATGATCGCGGTGATCACCGGCAGCAGGGCCTGGTGGCGGCGCAGGGCTTCCTTGTTGTCGCCCTCGTCGTAGGCGTCGAGCATCGCCTTGATCTCGTTGCCGACGACGTGTCCGACGGTGCTGACCGTGCCGACGCCGCCGATCGAGTACAGCGGCAGGATCAGCTCGTCGTTGCCGGAGTAGAAGTCGAGGCCGGTCTCGGCGATGACGCGGGCGGTCGCCAGCAGGTCGACCTTGCAGTCCTTCACACCGACGATGCGCGGGTGCTCGGACAGCCTGAGCAGCGTCTCCGTCTCGATCGCCGTGCCCGTGCGGCCGGGGATGTCGTAGAGCAGCGCGGGCAGGCCGGACGCGTCGGCCACCTGCCGGAAGTGGTTCTCGACGCCCTCCTGCGTGGGCTTGCTGTAGTACGGCGTCACGACGAGCAGCCCGTCCGCGCCGTTCTGCTCGGCGCTGTGGGCGAGCTCGATGGTGTGGCGGGTGGAGTTGGTGCCGACGCCCGCGAGGATCTGCGTCTGGTGGCCGACCGCTTCCTTCACGGCCTTGATGACCTGCGCCTTCTCGGCGTCGGTCGTGGTCGGCGCCTCACCGGTCGTGCCGTTGACGACCAGCCCGTCCACGCCTTGTTTGTCGACGAGGTGCGCCGCCAGCTCCTGCGCACCCTTGAGGTCCAGGTCACCGTCGGGGGTGAACGGGGTGACCATCGCTACCAGCACTCGTCCGAACATGACTCCAGCGTGGCTCTAGTCTTCGCAAAGTTCCAGTTAGAAGTTCTGTTCGGAACGTTAAGCTGAGCTTTGTGTTGGACGTACGGCGGCTTCGGCTGCTCCACGCTTTGTCGGTTCACGGCACGGTCACCGCGGCTGCGGAGGCCCTGCACGTGACCTCTCCGGCGGTCTCCCAGCAGCTCGCGGCGCTGGAGCGTGAGGCTGGGGTCGCTTTGGTCGAACGGGAGGGGCGGAAGCTGGTTTTGACGCGCGCAGGCCACGTGCTGGCCGCTCACACGCAGCTGGTCCTGGATCAACTGGCCGCGGCCGAGGCAGATCTGGCTTCGCTGCGGACGTCCGTGTCCGGCGTGGTGCGTGTTGGGACGTTCGTGTCGGTCGCCGCCTTGCTGCCACGGGTGATCCAGGTGCTGCGCTCGGCGCACGGGTCCGACGTGGAGCTGTTCGTGCACGAGATGGAACCGGAGGCGTCGCTGCCCGCGTTGCGGCGCGGGGACATCGACATCGCGGTCATCCACTCGTACAACATCATGCCGCGCTCACTGCCTACGTCGTGCGAGTCGCACGAGCTGTTCGTAGAGCCCGTGAACGTCGCCCTGCCGTTGAGCGATCCGTTGGTGCAGCAGGATTCTGTCGATCTGGCGGTGCTGGCCGACCGGCCGTGGATCATGCCGCGCACTGACGCGTCGTGCCACGAGCTGACCCAACGGGCGTGCGGCGCCGCGGGGTTTGTGCCGCGTGCGCAGGCCTATTGCGATGACTTCGGGGTGATGTGCGGGCTGGTCGAGGCTGGTCTGGGGGTGGCGTTGGTGCCGTCGGTGGCTCGGCGGCCTGGGGTGGCTTTGCGGCCGTTGAAGCAGGAGGTTTTTCGGACCGTTTCGGCTGTGGTGCGGCATCGTGCGGATGGGCAGCCTGCGGTGCGTGCGGTGCTGGAGCAGCTACGCCAGGTCTGACGGCGTCTGCAAGTACCACCAACCCAACATCAACAGGCACACAACTACACCCAACCTGTTCGACGATCGTCGAACAGGTTGGGTGTAGTTGCAGGCGATTCGATCAAGAGTTGGTGGTACTTGCAGACGCCCGAACTAGCGGTCAGGCCAGGTCGGAGAGCCACTGCTCGACGCCGGCCACGTGCACCGTCGACCAGCTGCGCGCGAGTTCTGGCTGGTGGGCGGCGAGGGCGTCGACGATGGCGCGGTGCTCGGCGACTGTGCGGTCCACGGCGTTGGACTGGGTGATGCCGCGCCAGATGCGGACGCGGACGGTCGGGCCGGCCAGGGTGTCCAGCAGTTGGGCCAGGTAGGCGTTGCCGGAGCACTGGGCGATGGCGCGGTGGAAGTCCAGGTCGTGTTCGACCAGTTCCTCGACGGACTTGGCGGACTCGGCGGCGTCGCAGAGGGCGCGGAGCTTGATGACCTCGTCCGGGTCGATGCGCTGGGCGGCCATCGCGGCGGCGGCGGGCTCGAGGATGCGGCGGACCTGGAGAACTTCGAGTACCGAATCTTCGCCGCGGTGCAGGTCCAGCACGAAGGAGAGTGCGCCTAGTAGGTCGTCGGCGCGTAGGGATGAGACGTAGGTGCCGTCGCCCTGGCGGACGTCGAGTACACGAACGAGTGACAGCGCTTTCACGGCTTCGCGCAGGGAGTTGCGCGACAGGCCGAGGCGTTCGGCCAGGTCAGCCTCACGCGGGAGGCGGTCGCCGGGCTTGAGCTCGCCCGAAACGATCATCTCCTTGACCCGCAGGATCGCGTCGTCAGTGACTGCCACGGCACCCTCAACTCGTTGTAGACCTCGGATGTCTGATGACCAGTATGCGCCACGGATGTTCATCTTCGGCGCAGGACGGCACAGTTGGCCCTGATTCACATACTGTTATGTGGGATGGTTATCTCTTAACGAGGCGTGACGTGAACCCCTGTTGTCGCCATAATGGTCTGGACCATTCTAGGAGGGATCTTGGACGCCGTTGTCGCAGCACCGCGCGCTTTGCTCGGTCGCACGATCGTCGGTCCTGCCTCGGTGCGGATCAGGGACGGCCGCATCGTCGAGGTGACCACCGGTGAAGCACCACCCGGCGCGGAGGTCCTCTCCGATGGACTGCTCACACCAGGGCTCGTCGACGTCCAGGTGAACGGCGCCGTCGGCGTCGACTTCGCCGAGGTGGACGCCGACGGGATGCGGTCCGTGGCCGAGGCTTTGCCTTCCACCGGTGTGACCCGGTTCCTGCCCACGTTGATCACTGCGCCGGTGGACGTGGTGCTGAGGCAGGCACGTGCCGTGCTGGCTGCTTCTGCCGCGCTGCCGGACGGGGTGGGGGCTCGGCCGCTCGGGGTGCACCTGGAAGGGCCGTTTCTGTCGCCGAAACGGGCTGGGGTGCACGATCCGTCGTTCATGGTCGAGCCTGGGCCGGACCAGATTTCGGCTTTGCTCGACGATGACACGTTGAGGCGGGCGTTGCGGATGGTGACGTTGGCGCCTGAGCAGCCTGGTGGGTTGGAGGCTGTGCGCCGGCTGGTCGAGGCCGGGGTGCTGGTTGCCGTGGGGCATTCGGATGCCACCGGTGAGCAGACTCGGGCCGCGGCTGATGCCGGGGCGCGGATGGTTACTCACCTGTTCAACGCGCAGAGGCCGTTGGGGCATCGGGAACCTGGTGTGCCCGGGGTGGCGTTGGTTGATGAGCGGTTCACGCTCGGGCTGATCGCGGACCTTGCTCACGTGGGTCCTGACGTGTGCCGGCTCGTTTTCAACGCGGCCGGGGCGCGGGTTGCGCTTGTCACGGATGCCGTTGCGGCAGCAGGGATGCCGCCTGGCAGGTACCACCTTGGCGGGGCGGATGTGCTGCTCACTGAGGATGGAGTTCCTCGGTCACCGGAAGGCACGATCGCCGGTTCGGCGCTGACGCTCGACCGGGCGGTTCGGAACATCGTGTCTGTGGGTGTGCCTGTGGCGGACGCGTTGGCTTCGGCGACGATCGTGCCGGCTGAGGTGATCGGGGAGTCTGGGCTTGGACGGCTCGCACCGGGTGCTGTCGCGGACTTGGTGTGGTGGGACGACGACCTGAGGCCTAAGAAGGTTTGGGTTGACGGGCGAGTTGTCTTTGACGCTGCTGTGCCTGCGTTGCCTGTCGCTGCTGGGTACGCGACTGCTGGGCAGTAGGTGGTCGGGTTGCGTTGGGCGTGTCCCGTTTAGGGATTTCGGGGCTCCGCCCCGGACCCCGCCAATCTGATCAAAGACCTGCCCACGCCACGCGTGGGTTGATGGCACGCCTGTTGCGTTGGGCGGAGTTGCGTTGCGTAGGTGGTGCGGTTCGGGTGGGTGGTCCCGTCACGAGCCGTACCAGAGCGCGCCACATCTGAGGAGGGGTGGGTGAACGCAGAAAAAAAGTTGTACTTTTAAA
>NZ_JBSGXZ010000066.1:0-34537 GCF_053610285.1 Lentzea sp. NPDC054927 | reverse complement strand
GACGGGTGCATCGCGGTGCCGCCCCCGCATCCTCATACTGGATGTATGGGGGTGCGGGGGCGGTGCCGCGAGGCGCCCTGCTGAGCGTGAATTCACCCGCCAACGGGCCGCGCCACACCACGAACCATCTCGTCCACGGTGTCGGCGCAGCGCTTCTGCCACAACACCATCGGGTCGCTGCGCAGGTCCTTCACCAGCGCCACGCACAGCACCACCATCACCAACGCGAACGGCGCCGCCGCGATGATCGTGAGGTTCTGCAGGCCGGTCAACGCGGTCGCGCCACCACCGCCGACCAGCAGCATCACCGCTGCCACGCCGCCGGTCGCCACGCCCCAGAACACCACCAGCCGGCGATGCGGTTCGATGGCGCCGCGCTGCGACAACGTGCCCATCACCAGCGACGCCGCGTCGGCTCCGGAGACGAAGAAGATCGCCACGAGCAGCATCACGACCACACCGGCGACCGCCGCCAGCGGGAACTGGTCGAGCACGCCGAACAGCTGCGACTCCGGGTTCGCCGCGCCGGCCAGGTCGGTTCCGGTGCGCTGCAACGTGATCGCGGTGCCACCCATGATCGTGAACCAGATCAGGCTCACCACCGACGGCACCAGGATCACGCCGCTGACGAACTGCTTGATCGTCCGGCCGCGGCTGATCCGCGCGATGAACATCCCGACGAACGGTGTCCACGAGATCCACCACGCCCAGTAGAAGATCGTCCACGACGACAGCCAGCTCTCCATCGCCTGGCCACCGGACGCGCCGGAGCGGGAGATCATGTCGCCCATCTCGCGGAAGTAGTCACCGATCGCCGCGGGCACCAGGTTGAGGATGAGCACCGTCGGCCCGACCACGAACACGAACACCGCCAGCACGGTCGCCAGCACCATGTTGATGTTCGACAGCCACTGGATCCCCTTGGCCACACCGGAAACGGCCGAGGCCACGAACGCGACGGTGAGCACCGCGATGATGCCGATCAGCACGCCGACGCCGGGGTTCTCGCTGACGAACCCGCCCGCCTTCAGCCCGCTGCCGATCTGCAGCGCGCCCAGCCCGAGCGACGCGGCCGACCCGAACAGCGTCGCGAAGATCGCCAGGATGTCGATCACCCGGCCCAGCGGTCCCTCGGACACCCGGTCACCGAACAACGGCGCGAAGGCGGCGCTGATCAGTTGCTTGCGCCCGCGCCGGAACGTGCCGTACGCGATCGCCAGTCCCACCACCGCGTAGATCGACCACGGGTGGATCGCCCAGTGGAACAACGAGGTCGCCATCGCCGTCTCGACCGCCGCGTCCGTGCCGCCCTCGACCGTGCCGGGCGGTGGCTTCACGAAGTGCGACAACGGTTCCGCGACGCCGTAGAACATCAGGCCGATGCCCATTCCGGCGCTGAACATCATCGCGACCCACGAGATCGTCCGGAACTCGGGCCGTTCGCCGTCCTGGCCGAGCGGGATCCGGCCGTAGCGGCTGAAGGCCAGCCACAGCGCGAAGATCACGAACCCGGTCGCGGCCGTGAGGAACGCCCAGCCGGTGTTGCGGATCACCCAGCCCAGCACTGCCGTGGACACGCTGCCGAGGCTCGAGGTGCCGAACACACCCCAGGCCAGGAACGCCGCGGCGACGGCCGCGGCCACGACGAACACGACGCGATCTGTGCCCGTCCTCGTGGTCGGCAAGTCTGTTGTGGGCGGGTCTGTGGTGGGTAGGTCCGTGGTGGGTAAGTCTGTCGGTCCGGGCATGGTCTGCTACCACCTCTTCATGGATGTGGCTTCCTGAACCCAGCGGTGGAACTCCCCGATGTGGTGCTCGGAGGGAACCAGCACACCCCCTTGCGCGTAGGCCCGCGACGACATCGCGGGCTGGCACCGTTCACAGGCCTCGAAGTCCTGCTCGTTGACGCGGTGGAACAGCTCGACGGACCGCGAGACGTCCTTGCCGGTCGCGACGACGTCCTTGGCGTAGAGCCAGTCGCACTCGACGATCGTGCGGTCGGCGGCCATCGGGAACATCCGGTGGATGATCACGTGGTCGGGCACCAGGTTGATGAACACCTGCGGGCGCACCGTGATCGCGTAGTACCGGCGGTCCTGGTCGGAGTCCACCCCGTCGAGCCGCTCGAACCCCTCGCTGCCGTCGATCGTGAAGCCCTTGATCTCCTCACCGAACACCGCGCCGTGCCCGACGTAGTACTGCGCCGCGTACCCGTCCGCGAACTCCGGCAGCACCTCGGTCAGCTCCGGGTGGATGGTCGCGCAGTGGTAGCACTCCATGAAGTTCTCGATGATGAGCTTCCAGTTGGCCTTGACGTCGTAGGTGATCCGCCGTCCCAGCTCGAGCTCGCTGACCTGGTAGTTGCCGATCGCGTCGAGGTTGCCGAGCCGTTCGCGGACGTCCTGCTGGACGGTCTCCTCGAACGACGGCGGCTCCTCGGCGAGGCACAGCCACGCGTAACCGAGCCATTCGCGGAGGTGGACGCGCTTGAGCCCGTACTCGGTGCGGTCGATGTCCGGCATCGAGGTCAGGTTCGGCGCGGCCACCAGCTTGCCGTCGAGCCCGTAGGTCCAGGCGTGGTACGGGCACTGGAAGTTGCGCTTGACCGTGCCGGTCTCCTCGACGCACAGCTTGGCGCCGCGGTGCCGGCAGATGTTCAGGAACGCGCGGAGGTTGCCGTCGCGTGAGCGGGTGACCAGCACGCTCTCGCGGCCGATCTGGACGGTGCGGAAGTTGCCGGCGTCGGGCAGGTCGGCGCTGCGGACCGCGCAGAACCACATCTGCTCGAAGATCGTCTCCTGCTCCAGGTCGAAGTTCGCCGGGTCGGTGTAGGTGTGGCCGGGCAGGGTGGGGATGAGGCTGGCCGGGAGCTCGGTCGCGGTCATGGTCACTCCGTGGTGGTGAAGTAGTCAGAGGAGGAGAGTTCGCGCTTCCGTGCCGAGGCAGATGACCAGCAACGGTGCGGCGTGGGTGCTCGACCTGGTCAGGACGCGGGCACCCGTTCCGGACGGCTCGACGTGGAAGTCGATCACCGTCTCCTCGAAGCGCAGATCGGCGCCCGCGCGCAGGGCCTCGTCCGCACCGGGCAGCTCGGTCAGGGGCTTGCGGTCCAGGCCGAGCACACGTAGCCCCCGTGCGGCGAAGCGGCGTGCGGCCGCTCCGCCGAGGTCGCCGAGCCCGACGACGATCACGTCGTGCGTCATGACCTGATCCGCCTCATCTCTGGGTCGAACAGCGGTTCCGCCGCGACGACTGCCGGAACTCGCTCGCCGAAGTACTCGATCTCGACCTGTGTCCCCGGCACCGCAACGGAAGCGGGCAGCCAGGCATAGGCGATGTTCTTGCCGATCGAGTAACCCCGAGCAGCACTGGTGACGTACCCGACCGGCACCCCACCGGCGAACACCGGCTCACTGCCCATGACGACCTGGTAGGCGTCATCGATCGTCAGACAGGTCAGCTTGCGCGCGACCGTGTCCTCCGAACGACCCTCCAAAGCCTGACGGCCGTGGAAGTAGCCCTTGTTCATGCGCACCGCAAAGCCCAGTCCCGCCTCGAACGGGTCGTGCTCCGTGGTCACATCGGCGCCCCACGAGCGATAACCTTTCTCCAGCCGCATGCTCGTGAACGCGCTGCGGCCGGCGGCGATCACACCGTGTTCCTGACCGGCCTCCCACAACGTGTCCCACAACCTGCGGCCCATGTCCGCGGTCGTGTAGAGCTCCCAGCCCAGTTCGCCGACGTACGACAGGCGCATCGCGGTCACCGGCACATCCCCGATGAACGCTTCCTGGGCCTTGAAGTAGCCCATGGCCTCGTGCGAGAAGTCCGTTCGAGTCAACGGCTGCAACAACTTCCGCGCCGCCGGCCCCCACAGGCCGATGCAGCACGTACCAGGCGTGATGTCGGTGATGTGCACGCCACCGTTCGGGGGCAGGTGCCGGCGCAGCCAGTCGACGTCGAGCGGGCCGTTCGCACCGACCTGGAAGCGGTCGGCACCGAGCCGGGCGATCGTGAGGTCGCTGCGCACTCCCCCGTCCTCGTTGAGCAGCAACGTGTAGACGACCGCGCCGGGTTTGCGGTCGAGCTGGTTGGTGGTCATGGTCTGCAGGAACGTCAACGCCTCCGGGCCGCTGACCTCCAGCCGCTTCAACGCGGTCATGTCGAACATCGCGACCCGCTTGCGGGCCACCAGAGCCTCGGCGCCCGCGATCGGTGACCAGAACCGGGACGCCCACTCGTTGCGTTCCGGGATCTCCGCGACCTCGGGCAGGTCGGCGTTGGACTCGTACCAGTGCGGCCGCTCCCAGCCACTCGCTTCCAGGAACACCGCGCCGAGTTCCTTCTGGCGCTCGTAGAACGGGCTGGTGCGCAACGGCCGCGGCCGTTCGGCGGGCTGCAACGGGTGCAGGATGTCGTAGACCTCGACGAAGCTCTGGCAGCTGCGTTCGTGGACGTAGCCGGGTGAGCGCTGGACGTCCTCGAACCGGTTGAGGTCGCAGGCGTGCAGGTCGATGTTCGGGTGCCCGTCGACCAGCCACTCGGCCATCGCCCTGGCCACGCCGGCGGAGTGCGTGATCCACACGGCTTCGGCGACCCAGAAGCCTTTGAGGGCGGGGTGTTCGCCGAGCAACGGGTTGCCGTCCGGGGTGAAGGAGAACAGGCCGTTCACGCCCTCCTCGACCTTGGCGTCGCCGAGGGCCGGCAGCAGGTCGACGGCGGCGTCCCAGGAGGTGTCGAAGTCCTCCGGGGTGAACGCGATCTCGGACGGCATGGTCGGTGCCACGTCGAAGTCGAGGATGTCGTCCGCCGAGATCGGCATGGGCCGGTGCCCGTACGCGCCGATGCCGATGCGGTCGACGTGTTCACGGAAGTAGAGGTCGGCGTCCTGGTGCCGCAGCAGGGGCTTGGACATCTCGGACAGCTCGGTGTTGACGCCCTTGAGCGCCGGCAGCGGTGTCGTCTTCGCGTACTGGTGGGCCATCGGGACGAGCGGGATGTCGAGGTCGACCATCCGCCCGATCCGCGGGCCCCACATGCCGACGCAGGACACCACGACGTCGGCGGCGAACGTGTCGTGCTCGGTGACGACGGCTTTGACGCGGCGGCCGTTGCGTTCGATGCCGGTGACCTTGTGGTGGGCCAGGAACCTCGCGCCGCGGTCCATCGCGCGCCGGGCCTGTGCCTCGGCCGCGCGCAACGGCTTGGCGATGCCGTCGGTCGGGATGTGGAACCCGCCGAGGATCTTGGCGGGGTCGAGCAACGGGTGCAGCCGGGCGCATTCCTCCGGGTCGCGCAGGAAGCTCTCGACGCCCCACGACGTCGCCCAGCCGTGCCGGCGCTTGATGTCAGTCCAGCGTTCCGGGGTGGTGGCGACCTCCAGCCCGCCGAGCTGCTGGAAGCACCACTTGTCGTCCATCGTCAGCGCTGTGTACTTCTCGACGGTGTACTTGGCGAACGAGGTCATCGTCCGGCAGCCGGTGGTCTGGAAGACCAGGCCCGGTGCGTGCGAGCTCGAGCCGCCGGTGGCGAACAGCGGTCCCTGTTCGAGGACGGTGACGTTGGTCCATCCTCTGGCGGTCAGTTCGTCGGCGAGCGCGCATCCGACGATGCCCGCTCCGATGAGCACGACTCGTGGCTGGGTCACAGGATCACCACCGAGCGGAGCACACGGCCGTGGTGCATGTCGTCGAACGCCTTCTCGACGTCGCCCAGCCCGATCGTCTCCGAGACGAACGCGCCGAGGTCCAGCCGGCCCTGCAGGTAGAGGTCGATGAGCATCGGGAAGTCACGTGACGGCAGGCAGTCGCCGTACCAGGAGGACTTCACCGCGCCGCCGCGGGAGAACACGTCGATCAACGGCAGTTCCAGCTTCATGTCCGGCGTCGGCACACCCACCAGCACAGCGGTCCCGGCGTGGTCGCGGGCGTAGAAGGCTTGCTGGAACGTCTCGGGGCGGCCGACCGCGTCGATCACGACGTCCGCGCCGTTGCCGCCGGTGAGTGCGCGGATCGCCTCCACGACGTCCTGCTCGCGCGCATCGACGGTGTGCGTGGCCCCGAACCGTTGCGCCCACTCCAGTTTGGTGTGGTCGAGGTCAACGGCGATGATCGTGCGCGCACCCGCGAGCCGGGCCCCCGCGATGGCCGCGTCACCGACGCCGCCGCAGCCGAGCACCGCCACGCTGTCGCCGCGGCCGACGCCGCCGGTGTTGATCGCGGCGCCGATGCCCGCCATGACACCGCAGCCGAGCAGGCCGGCGACCTCGGGCGGTGCCTTGGGGTTCACCTTCGTGCACTGTCCGCTGTGGACCAAGGTCTTCTCCGCGAACGCACCGATGCCCAGCGCGGGCGACAGCGGGGTGCCGTCGGCCAGGGTCATGGGCTGGGCGGCGTTGTGGGTGTTGAAGCAGTACTGGGGCCGGCCTCGCAGACAGGAGCGGCACGAACCGCACACCGCGCGCCAGTTCAGAATCACGAAGTCGCCGGGTGCCAGATCGACGACACCGTCGCCGACCGCCTCGACGACGCCCGCGGCCTCGTGTCCGAGCAGGAACGGGAACTCGTCGTTGATCCCGCCCTCCCGGTAGTGCAGGTCGGTGTGGCAGACACCGCACGCCTGCACCTTCACCAACGCCTCGCCGGGGCCGGGATCCGGCACGAGGATGGTCTCCACCGAGACCCTGGCCCCTCGCCCCGCCGCCACGACACCGTTCACCGCGTGTGCCACTTGCTTCTCCAGCCTTGTCAGAGGTGCGGGTAGAGGGGGTTGTTCTTGGCCAGCAACGCGACCCGGACGGACAGGTCCGCCTCGGCCGTCTCGTCGAACGAGGGCTGCAATGCCGCGGCGATGACGTCGGCGACCTCGGCGAAGTCCTCGGCCGTGAAGCCGCGGGTGGCGAGCGCGGGCGTGCCGATCCGCAGGCCCGAAGTGATCATCGGCGGTCGCGGGTCGAACGGAACGGCGTTGCGGTTGACGGTGATCCCGATGCGGTGCAACCGGTCCTCGGCCTGCTTGCCGTCCAATGAGGACTCGACGAGGTCGACCAGGACGAGGTGCACGTCGGTGCCGCCGGACAGCACCTTCACCCCGGCCGCGGCGCAGTCCGGGGCGCTCAGCCGCGAGGCCAGGATCCGGGCGCCGTCGAGGACCCGCTGCTGACGTTCGCGGAACTCCTCGGTCGCCGCGATCTTGAACGACACCGCCTTGGCCGCGATGACGTGCTGCAACGGTCCGCCCTGCTGGCCGGGGAACACCGTGGAGTCGACCTTCTTGGCGAGTTCGTTTGTGCACAGGACGACGCCGCCCCGAGGACCGCCGAGCGTCTTGTGGGTGGTGGTCGTGACCAGGTCGGCGAACGGCACGGGGCTCGGGTGCAGGCCCGCCGCGACCAGGCCCGCGAAGTGCGCCATGTCGACCATCAGCTTGGCGCCGACGAGATCGGCGATCCGGCGGAACTCGGCGAAGTCCAGCTGCCGCGGGTAGGCGGACCAGCCCGCGATGATCAGCTTCGGCCTGGCCTCCACCGCCAGCCGCTCGACCTCGGCCATGTCGACCCGGCCGGACTCGCGATCCACGTGGTAGGCGACGACGTGGTAGAGCCGGCCGGAGAAGTTGATCCGCATGCCGTGCGTCAGGTGACCGCCGTGCGACAGGTCCAGGCCCATGATCGTGTCGCCGGGCTGGAGCACCGCCGCCATCGCCGCGGCGTTGGCCTGCGCGCCCGAGTGCGGCTGGACGTTGGCGTGTTCGGCACCGAAGAGGGCCTTCACCCGCTCGATCGCCAACGCCTCGATGACGTCGACGTGCTCGCACCCGCCGTAGTACCGGCGTCCCGGGTAGCCCTCGGCGTACTTGTTCGTCAGCACCGATCCCTGCGCCTGGAGCACCCCCACCGGCGCGAAGTTCTCGGAGGCGATCATCTCCAGCGTCGACTGCTGGCGGTGCAACTCGGCGCGGATCTCGGCGGCGACCTCGGGGTCGAGCTCGTCGAGGTCCTGGTCCAGAACTGTGGTGGAAACGGAGAGTGACAACGGCCGACCCTTCCGAGCGAGTTCCGTAATACGCAACCTGGTTCGCATTATGCAACTGCGGGCGCATCACGGTGCGGCTCGCCTGGGCCCGTTGTCAAGACCCCGTCGCACGGACGGAGGCACCCGAAACGGCAACGAGCCCCCGGCGCAGGCCTGGGCTCGTTGTTCGTGAAAGTCTTTCACAGCACGGGATGCCCCATTCGGACGGACAGGTCGCGCGACGCCACCCGCAGCTCCTCGACGATCGCGGGCATGCGCTTCTGCGAGAGCCGGTAGGCCGGACCGGCGGCGCTGATCGCCGCCACGACGTCCCCCTGCGACCCGAACACCGGGACGGCGACCGCGTGCAGCCCCGCCTCCAGCTCCTCCATGCAGGTCGCGAACCCGTCCTCGGTCGTGCGCCGCAGCACGGTCCGCAGCCGGACGGGATCGGTGATCGTGCGCGGGGCGCAGGACTCCAGTTCGCCGGACAGCAGGCGATCCTGCTCGGCCGGCGGCGCGGCGGCCAGCAGGACCTTGCCGCTGGACGTCGCGTGCAACGGCGTGCGCTGGCCGACCCAGTTCTGCGCCGCCACCGCGGAACTCCCCCGCGCCTGGCTGACGTTGAGCGCGACGTCGTTGTCGAGAACCGCGATGTTGACGGTCTCGCCCAGCCGTTCCGCGAGTGCGGTGCAGACCGGGCCACCAACCCGGACGTAGTCGAGCTGACCGGTGACCGCACCGGCGAAGCGGAGCATGCCGATGCCGATCCGGAACGGGCCGCGTTCGCCGTCCTGCTCCACGAGTTCGCGGGCCTGAAGTGTGTAAACGAGTCTGGACGCGGAGGACTTGTGCACGCCGAGCTCGGCGGCGATCTCGGTGATCCCCGCTTCCCCGTTGCGGGCCAGCAGCTCCAGAACGGCCACCGCCCGATCGACCGATTGCACCAGCGCCGGGTCGCGCCCCTCCCCGTTGTTGCTCATGACGCAACGGTATCCGATTGGAGCAACCACCCTTGATCAGCCAAAACGCGTCTTGACGCGCCCAGGGATCCTGAGCCATTCTGCTGTTGCGTATCGCACATCGTGTTCCGTAATACGCAACGGAGGGTTAGAGATGATCACCGCCTGCGCCGTGGACGACCTGCCCGTCGGCGAGTCCATGCGCATTTCCGGCGAAGTAGCCATCGCGGTCTTCAACGCGGACGGCGAGTTCTACGCCATCGACGACACGTGCAGCCACCAGGACGCCTCACTGTCCGAGGGCTGGCTCGAAGGCTGCTTCGTCGAGTGCCCGCTGCACGCCGCGAGCTTCGACCTCCGCACCGGCGTCCCGACGTGCCTGCCGGCCAAGAAGGCCGTGCGCACGTACCCGGTCGTGGTGCGGGACGGCGTGATCTACGTCGACACGGGAAGCCGCGAGGCCGTCGCGTGAAGACGGTCGCCGTGGTCGGCGCGTCGCTGGCCGGCCTGCGTGCCGTGGAGGAACTGCGCAAGCAGGGCTTCGACGGTCGCATCGTGGTGATCGGCGAAGAGCCGCACGCGCCCTACGACCGGCCTCCGCTGTCCAAGGCTTTCCTCGCGGGCACTCTTCCCGCCGAGGACCTCACCCTTTCCGACGACGACTTCGACGCCGAGTGGCGGCTGGGGGTTCGCGCCGACCGCGTTGACGCGGAGACGGCTTCGGTGCACCTGTCGACCGGCGAGACAGTGCGCGCGGACGGCCTGGTGATCGCCACCGGCGGCCGGCCCCGCACGCTCCCCGGCACCTCGAACCTGGCCGGCGTGCACACGTTGCGCACGCTCGACGACGCCGTCGCACTTCGCGCGGATCTCCAGCCAGGCGCCCGAATCGTCGTCATCGGCGCGGGCTGGATCGGCGCCGAGGTCGCGTCGACGTGCCGCTCGCTCGGCCTCGAAGTGACCGTCGTCGAAGCCGCTCCGATCCCGATGGAACGCGCACTCGGACCCACACTGGGCTCGCTCTGCGCGGACCTGCACGCCGACCACGGAGTCGACCTGCGTCTCGGCGTGGGCGTCGCGTCCTTTGTGGACAACGGTACCCGCGTGACCGGAGTCGTCCTGCACGACGGCACCCACCTGCCCGCCGACGTCGTGGTGGCAGGCATCGGCATGGAACCCGCGACCGGCTGGCTGCACGGATCGGGCCTCGCGCTCGACAACGGCGTGCTGTGCGACACCGGCTGCGTCACGTCGATCCCGTCCGTGGTCGCCGTCGGCGATGTCGCCCGCTACCGCACCCCGTCCGGCGGGCACGTCCGGCACGAGCACTGGACGAACGCCTCAGAGCAAGCGACCGTCGCTGTCCGCAACCTGTTGGCGGGCACCACGATCGAGACCTACTGCCCGTCCGGTTACGTCTGGTCCGACCAGTACGGGGTCCGCCTGCAGCTGGCGGGAGAGACGACCGGTGCGGACGAGGTCGCGGTGATCGACGGTTCGCCGGACGACCGCAGGTTCGTGGCCGAGTTCCGTCGCGCCGGCCGGCCCGTCGGGCTCCTCGCGATGAACAACGCCAAGCTGTTCGGCCGCATGCGCCGCCAGCTCACGCCGGCATGACTCACCGGGCCTCCAGGAGTGCGGCCATCCGCTTCACCAGGTGTGGCCGCACCTCGTCGCCCGTGAAGATCCACGGCTGACGCGCCTCCATCCCGGCCACCACCATCTCGCCGACCGCGTCGACACTCGGCCCGCTCTTCAGAAACGTCGCGACGACGGGCACCAGGTCGTCCCGCAACGCGACGCTCCCCTCCAGCAACCGAGTGTTCGCAACGATGTCCGTGTCGACGGGACCAGGGCACAGCACGCTCACGTCGATGCCGTGCTCGACCACGTTGAGGCGCAACGACTCGGACAAACCGACGACCGCGAACTTGGCTGTCGCGTAGAGCAGGTTCGGATCACTCACGAGCCCGGCGGCCGAGGCGGTGTTCACGACGTAACCCCCGCCGCGCTCGATCATGCGCGGCAGGAAGGTCTGGATCCCGTTGATCACTCCGGTCAGGTTGACCGCGAGCGCCAGGTCCCACTTGTCGTAGCTCAGCTCCTCAACGGCGGCGTGCGGCACGATCCCGGCGTTGTTGAACAGCAGGTCGACCTGACCCAGCGCTTCCTCGGCTTCTTGAGCCGCCGCGGCGAATCCGGCGCGGTCCCGGACATCCAGTCGGTAGGTCTCGACCGCCGTCACCCGTGACAACTCCTCGGCGCTGCCGGCCAACGCGGTTTCGTCGATGTCGGCCAGCGCGAGGCGCACACCGCGCCTGCCCAGCGCGCGGGCGATGCCCAGGCCGATGCCTCTCGCGCCGCCCGTGATGAACGCGACCGTGCCCGTCCACTCCCTCATTTCAGCCCACCACCTCTATGTTGATCTGATGACACTATGCTGGCCAACACAGTAGCCTGCTCAGCATGGAGATGACCCTCGGCAAGGTGTTGTCCACCGGCGGCCGCGCCACGCTCGGCGTACTGGTCGGCCTGCAGGTGCTCGACAGCGTCGACAACGTGATGTTCGTGGTCTTCGCGCCGGAGATCCGCGAGTCGCTGGGCATCAGCACTGCGGCGATCGGCGTCGTCGGCGCCCTGGCCGGGGTGATGGTGGCCCTCGCCGCGCTGCCGCTCGGCCTGCTGGGAGACCGGCATCGCCGCACGTCGATCGCGGGCGTCGCCACCGTCGTCTGGGCAGCGGCGGCCGGGTTGCTCGGCCTGGTCCAGCACCTCTGGCAGGCGGTCGCGGTCAGGGTCGTCGCGGGCATCGGCAAGGCCAACGAAGGACCGATCCAGGCATCGTTGCTGGTCGACGCCTATCCCCCGGCCGGGCGCGGGCGGGTGCTCGGGCTGCACCGCGGCGGGCAACCACTGGGCATCGTGACCGGCCCGCTGCTCGCGGCGGCGTTCGCGACGGTGATTCCTGAGGAGCACGAGCCGTGGCGGTGGGCGTTCGCGTTCCTCGCCGTGCCGGCGCTTCTGCTGGGACTGGCCGCGCTGCGCCTGCCTGAACCACCACGGGAGACGTCGACGACCACCCCGCGCGGTGCGTTCGGGAGCCTCAAGAAGATTCGGACGTTCGTGCTGGTGATGGTCGCGCTCGGCACGTTCGGCATGTGCGTGACGACGGTGCCGATCTACCTCAACGTCGTCCTGGAGGAACACCTCGGCCAGAGCGCGGCGGCCAGAGGCATGATCACGTCGATCTGCGCGGTGGGCGGGCTCGCCGGCGCGGCCGTCGGCGGGGCGCTGAGCGACCGGCTGTACCGCCGCAGCCCCAAGGCGTGCATCTACCTGGCAGCCGTCGCCCTCACGTTGCTGGGCATCGGGTTCGCAGTGCAGGCGTACGCACCGGACGTCACCACTTATGTCGTCATCGGGATGGTCACGCAGGGAATGACGTTCGCGGGCATCGTGCCGTTGAGCCTGGTCGTGGCATCGGTGACACCGCAGGAGATTCGCGCGACGGCGTTCGCGCTGGTCGGTGTCTACCTGGCACTGGTCGGCGGGCTGGGCGGGGCGGTGGTCACCGGTGTCGCCGAGACGCTCTGGGGCGTCCGGACCGCTGTCGCCGTCACCGCTCCGGTGGCGTCCGTGCTCGCGGGCGTCGTCCTGGTCTTCGCTGCGCGTCACGTGCTGCACGACATCGCCAGAGTCGTACGATGATCGCCGTGAACTCCCCTGCGCAGCGCCGGATCGACGAGATCGGTGACGAGAGCCGCCGTCGCATCCTGGACGCCGCCGAGGAACTCTTCGCCGAGCGCGGATTCGACCGCACGTCCTTTGTGGACATCGCGAAGCGGTCCGGCATCAGCCGCGGCTCGATCCCCTGGCACTTCAAGAACAAGAACGGCCTCGTGATGGCCGTCGTCGAGCGCGTGGTCGAACGGATCTGGCCCGCCGAGCGCTACGAGTCGGTGCCGTCGCTCACCGAAGTGTTCGGGGAGACCGCAGAACTCCTGCGCAGCGGCAACTCCGCGCTGGTGTTCATGATCCTGGTCGAGGCGCTGGGCGACCGGGGCGTGGTGCACGAGCAGTACCGGGAATTCTTCGCCCGGCGGCGCGAGGGAATCGAGACCCTGCTGCGGCTGCGACGCCCGGCGGACGTGGATCCCGGCACCGCGGCCGAGCAGGAGCGCGCCGCGGCCGTCGCGCTCAACGGCGCGCTCCTGGGCATCCACCTGCAGGCCCTGGTCGATCCCGCCGCCGTGGACCTCGACGGCGCGCTTCAGTCCGTGGCGACGATGTTCGACAACAACCTCGCCGACGTGTGGCGCACCTGATCCCGCAGGCGGTCCAGGATCAGGTCGATGTCGGCCTCGGTGGTGCGGTGGTTGGTGATGCAGGCGCGGACGCCGCGTTGGCCCGCGACCAGCACCGGTCCGAGCAACGCGACGTTCTCGGCGATCAGCGTGGCGAGCACCTCGTCGGGTGAGGCGCCGTCCACCGTGAAGCACACGGCCGTCAACATCACGGGCGCGATCAGCGTGAGACCTGGGGTCTCCTCGATACCGCGCGCAAGCCGTTGGGCGAGGGCCAGCGTGCGCTCGTTGGCCGCGCGGAACGATTCGACGCCGAACGCCTGCAGCGCGCTCCACACCTTGAAAGCCTTGAAGTTGCGGGAAAGCTGCGGCCCGTAGTCCATGTAGTCGGTCATCAACGGGTCGTCGGCGATCGTCAGATACGAGGAGTCGAACGCGTAGGCGTCACGCAGCTTGGCGCCGTCACGCACGAGCAGGCACCCGGCCTCCAGTGACGCGAACAGCAGCTTGTGCGGGTCGAGCGTGATCGAGTCAGCGCGGGCACACCCGCCCATCAGCTCGCGCATGTCCTCCGACAGCAGGAAAAGCGCGCCGTAGGCACCGTCCACGTGCAGCCACAGGTCTTCCGCCGCGCACAGGTCCGCGATCGCGTCAAGCGGGTCCACCGAGCCGGTCGACACCGTGCCGCAGGTGGCGACGACACACCACGGTTGCAACCCATCCGCCCGGTCCTCCTCAATTGCCGCGCGCAATGCGGTCACGTCCATGCGGTGCTGCGAGTCGGTGGCGATGTGGCGCACGTTGTCCAGGCCGATGCCGAGGATCGCGGCGGCCTTGTCGACGCTGCGGTGCGCCTCGACGGAGGTGTAGACGACGAGCGGAGGTGCGTCGCGTTGCAGGCCGTTGGCGTGGAAGCCAGGTACGCGGTCGTTGAGCGCGGTGACCAGCGCCTGGAGGGTCGCGAGCGAACCGCCGCCGGTGAGGATCCCCTTGGCGGTGCTGGGAAAACCGACGACCGAAGCCAGCCAGTCCAGCACGGAGCGTTCGACGACGCTGGCCGCCGGCGACAGCTGCCAGAAATTGCAGTTCTGGTTGATCGCGGCCGACACCGCCTCGGCGTAGGGCGCGATGCCGTTGGGCGGGCCGAGGACGTAGGCGAGGAACCGCGGGTGCGCCACCGTCGTCGAGTTGGGCAGGATCGTGCGTTCCCAACTGTCGAACAACGCGTCCACGCCGATGCCCTGCTCCGGCATCGGGGTGGCCAGCAGCGACGCCAGTGCCTCACGGTCGGGCGTGGGCAGCACCTCCGCCGAGCGCAGGCCACGCTCGTAGCCATCCAGCAGCGCGAGCAACCGGGTTCCCGCCCTGGCGCGTTCTTCGTCGGTCAGCACAAGTTCGTTCACGACAAGCAGATTAGGCTGCAGAAGCGAGCACACGATTGCTACTTGAACCCCATCTGACGCCATCAGTGGCATGATCTGCCAGTGGACCGCACCGATCGCGCAATCATCCGCCACCTGCAAGCGGACGGACGTCTCACCAACACCGAACTTGCCGACCTGGTGGGTCTCACCCCGTCGCCGTGCCTGCGGCGGGTGCGGGCGCTCGAGGAGGCCGGGGTGATCACCGGCTACCACGCGGCCGTCGACCCGGTCGCGCTCGGCCGCGGCTTCCGCGTGCTCGTGCACATCGACCTCGCCGTGCAGGACACGGGGACCATCGAGGCGTTCGAGGCGCAGATCGCCGAGCTCGACGCCGTCGAGTCATGCGTGCGGATGTTCGGGCAGCCCGACTACCACCTGTGGGTCGCCGTCGCCGACATCGCCGCCTACGAGCAGTTCTACATGTCGGCGCTGACCCGGCTGCCCGGAGTGGCACGCACGAACTCGCAGTTCCCGATGAAGATCGTGAAGTGATACCTGAGTAGTACAAGGCGTTCTCGGCTACGCAGGTAGCGCACGCAGTGAGCGCCTCGGTACGACGATTTGCGCACGCCGCTTTCCTAGCGTTGTGGTGTGCTCAAAATCCGTTCTGTCCCAGCGGTTGTCGCGGGTGCTTTCCTCCTTTTCGGACTGGTGGGGTGGCTCGGCGGTCTGCATCTCGGCATGGACAGCGCGGTCTACCGTTCCGGGGCGCTGGCGGTGCTCAACGGCGAGGCGCTGTACGAGCACCTGACCGCGACGCCGGACTGGTGGGTGGACCTGCCGTTCACCTACCCGCCCATCGCGGCCGTCCTGTTCCTGCCCCTGGCGCTGCTGCCGATCCAGCTCGGGTGGGCGGTGTTCGCCGCCGGTACCGCGCTCGGGGTCGGCGCCGTGCTGCGCTGGAGCACCGGGCGGATGCCCTCACTGCTCCTGCTCGCGCTGGCGTTCAGCCTCGAACCGGTGTGGCGGACCATCGGGTTCGGGCAGATCAACGTCGTGCTGATGGCGATGGTCGTGTTCGACCTCCTGCGCGCCACCAGGTGCTCGGGCGTGCTCATCGGAGTCGCCGCCGCGATCAAGCTGACGCCGCTGATCTTCGTGCTCCACCTGCTGGTCACCGGCCGGGTGAAGGAGGCGGGACGGGCGATGGCGACGTTCTGCGGCTTGCACCTGTGCGGGTTCCTGCTGCTGCCCAGCGACTCGATCCGGTACTGGGGATCGGCGATGATCGGCGGGAACAACGCCACGGGCAACGGCTACATCTTCAACCAGTCCTTCTCCGGTGCGGTGCAACGGCTCACCGGCGGCGCGGCCTGGGCACCGGTCCTCGTCGCGGTGCTCAGCGTGTGCTGCGTGGTCGTCGCGGCGATCCTGGCGCGCCGGACGCACCTGCGCGGCGAGCACCTCGCCGCCGCGCTGATCACCGCGTTCTGCGGGCTGCTGGTCAGCCCGATCTCGTGGTCGCACCACTGGGTGTGGGTGGTACCGCTGGTGGCGTTGCTGGTCCGCCAACCGGATGTCCTGCTGGTGTGGGCCGTCTTCACGTGGTGGTCGCTGTTCATCTCGTCGGGCAACGCCTTGCTGGACAACCTCTACGTCGTCGCGGCGCTCGCCGGAGGCGCGATCTGGTGGGCACGCGGTCGATCAGAGGGTGATGTACGTTCAGCGCGAACCGATGCGGGGGCGCTGTGGGGGCGGTGGAGCGGATGAAGGTGCGGCAGTTCTTCGCCACCGGTGCGTCCACGCTCTTCTCCGCGGATCGTCTCGTGCGGACGCCGGTGTCGCCGGAATGGCGGCGCATCCGGCTGGTGCTGACCTACGGCGTGGCGTTGTGGGTCGTGTTCCTGAGCGTTGTCGCCCCGCCCGACCTGAGGCTCGACCAGCCGTCGATTCCGGGGTGGTGGTTGACCGGGCTCACCGTGGCGGCGGTGCTGCTGACCCTCGCGCATCCGTTGTGGGCGTGGCGATTGATGGCGGTGCTGATGGTGTTGCCGCCACTGGTTCTCCAAGGGCTCGCCCGCGAGTGGGGCTGGCCGTGGACGCCCGGCATGGCGGTCGGGGCCGCGGTGGTGCTGCTCGTCGTCGCCCAGAGCTACCGCCAGGTCGTGCTGGTGTGGGTGTTCGTCTACACGATGGTCGTGGTGTGGCTGCACCTGCCCGACTACCGGGACGTCTTCCTGGTGAGCGGCTTCGTCACCTGTGTGCTGGTGGTCGGCAACGCCATGCAGTTGCGGCGCATCGCCGAGACCGAGCGCAACGAAGAACATCAGCGCCGGCAGACGGAAGAGGCGCGGGCCGCCACCCTGGCGGAACGCGCGGTCATCGCCCGCGAGCTGCACGACGTCGTGGCACACCACATGTCCGTGCTCGCCCTGCGTGCGGGAAGCGCCTGCTACCGGTTCGCCGATCTGCCACCGGAACTGCTCACCGAGTTCACGGAGATGCAGGACACCGCTCGCGAAGGACTGTCGGAGATGCGCCGGCTGCTCGGTGTGCTGCGCAACGAGGACGGACGCGTGGAGACGGCGCCACAACCGCGCGTCGAGGAGATCGCCGAGCTGGTGGACCGGTTGCGGGGCGCGGGAGTCGCGGTGTCGTTGCAGATAGAGGGGAACGTGCAGAGCGTGCCGAGCGGGGTGGCGCTGTCCGCGTACCGGATCGTCCAGGAGGCGCTGAGCAACGCCGTCCGGCACGCGCCGGGGTCCACTGTGGACGTGCGGATCGCGGCGGACTCGGCGGAGCTGCGGCTGGCGGTGGACAACGGTGAGGCCGCGCAACCTCCTCCGCCACCGGACGACCGGGCCAAGCACGGCCTGCTGGGCATGCGGGAACGGGTGGCGACCCTGCACGGCACGTTCCGCGCGGGGCCGGGTGAACGAGGTGGGTTCGTCGTGGCGGTCGCGCTGCCGCTGAACGGGAACGAGGGATGACCGGGGTGGACACGACGGTGCTGATCGTCGACGACCAGACGATGGTCAGGCAGAGCTTTCGCGCCGTGCTCGCCGCACAACCCGACATCACGGTCGTGGGCGAGGCGAGCAACGGCGCGGACGCCGTGCACGCGGCCATTCGCGACCGGCCGGACGTCGTGCTGATGGACGTCCGCATGCCGATCATGGACGGCCTGGAAGCCACCAAGCAGATCCTCGGCAATCCCGACCTCGCCGACACCGTGCGGGTCCTCATGCTCACCACGTTCGACGTCGACGAGTACGTCTACGGCGCCCTGCGCGTCGGCGCCAGCGGGTTCCTGCTCAAGGACGCACCGCTGGAGGACCTGGTCAACGCCGTGCGGGTCATCGCGGCGGGCAACGCCCTGTTCGCCCCCGCCGTCACGCGCCGGCTGGTCGCGGAGTTCGCCGCGCGCAGGCCGGAGACCGTCAAGCCGGAACGCGCGGACCGGCTGACCGCGCAGGAGCTCAAGGTGCTGCGGCTCGTCGCGCGCGGGATGTCGAACAGCGAGATCGCGGCCGCGCTCGTGATCGTCGAGCAGACGGCGAAGACCCACGTCAGCCGGGTGTTCGCCAAGCTCGGGGTGCGGGACCGGGCCCAGGCGATCGTCGCCGCCTACGAGATGGGCATCGTGGTTCCCGGCGAGTAAAACTAGAACGATTTCAGTTTCGGAACCGTTCTGGCTATCGTGGAGGCATGACAGCCGGACGACGTGACCGCAAGAAGGCCGCGACCCGCCAGGCGCTGGCCGACGCGGCGCTGACCCTCTTCCTCGAACGCGGCTACGACAACGTGACGGTGAAAGAGATCGCCGAGGCCGCCGACACCGCGATCGCCACCCTGTTCGCGCACTTCCCGGCAGGCAAGGAAGCACTGATCCTCGACGACAGCGGCGAGCGCGAGGCATCTCTGACGGTCGCGGTCCGCGAGCGCCCCGAAGGCAGTTCGGTGCTCGACGCCCTGCACGCGTTCTTCGCCGGGCGAGCACCCTTCCGGGAGGACCTGCCCGAGGAGTACCGGCGCCGCATGGACCTGGTCCTGAGCACTCCGGCGCTGTGGGCCTACGCCCGCACGGTCTGGGTCGCCTGCCAGGACACTCTCGCCGTGCTGCTCGCCGAGGCCACCGGGCTCGCCGAACCGGACGACTCCCTGCACGTGCTGGCCCGCTACGTCCTCGAGACACCCGACCTCGCCTCGGCCAGGCCCGACCGCACCGCGGCCCTCGCCGAAGCGTTCTCCCACCTCAAGCAGGGATGGCCTGGACTGTGAACGTCCTCGTGACCGGCGGCAACGCGGGCATCGGCTACTTCACCGCGGAACAACTCTCCGAAGCAGGAGCGACTGTCGTGCTCGGCAGTCGCTCCCAGGCCAAGGCGGACGCGGCCGCGGCGTCGATCCGCGCCCGCGTTCCCGGCGCCGACATCCGCCACATGCCGTTGGACCTCGGAGACCTGTCGTCGCTGAAGTCCTCCGTGGACGGTCAGGATCCCCTGGACGCGGTCGTGTTCAACGCCGGCATCGCGCTGGACGAACCGGTCCGGCGCACGAGCGCCGACGGCCACGAATTGATGTTCGCCACCAACCACCTCGGGCACTTCGCGCTCACCTGCTGGCTCGCCCCGCTGCTCACGACCGCCCGGATCATCACCGTCGGCAGTTTCGCGACCCGTTCCGAGCGTCTCGACCTCGACGACCTGCAGTCCACCCGCGACTACGACCCGAAGCGGACCTATGGACGCTCCAAGCTGGCCCAGATGAGCTTCGGCTTCGAACTCGACCGCCGCCTGCGCGCCGCCCGCAGCAACGCGATGAGCGTCGTCGTCCACCCCGGCGGCGCCCTGGACTCCCTGACGCCCTCACGGCCGGGCGTCCACACCCGGCCGGCGTCCACCCGGATCGCCGGACTTCTGTTGCACGGCAAGGACTCTGGCGCGCGGCCGGCGGTGCACGCCGTGATGGACCCGGCGATCGAAAGCGGGCAGCTGTGGGGCCCGCGCCAGTTCGGCCTGCGCGGCAAGCCTCATCTCGAAAAGCCGCACGCGCACATGACCGACCCCGAAACCGCCGCGGTGCTGTGGGAGAAGAGCTGCGAGCTGACCGGTCTCGACCTAGGCGAGGTCCTCGGCTTGTAGCTCGGCCCGCGACGACACACCGAGCTTTCGCAACACCCGCGCCGCGTGCTGCTCGACGGTGCGCGGCGACAGGAACAACACGTCCGCGATCTTCCGGTTGGTGTGCCCGGCGACCAGCAGCCGGGCGACCTCCTGCTCGCGGGGTGACAGCTCGTCGCCGTACCCGCGCCTGCCCCGCCGCGACGGTTTGCCGCCACCGATGCTGCGCAGCTGGTGCCGGCACCGGGCCGCGTCACGGGTGGCGCCCAGGCCGTCGAACGTGTCGACCAGCGACGACAGGATCTCGGCCGCCTTCTCCTGGTCGGACGGCAGCAGGCAGGCGGCTTCGCGTTCGGCTACCAGCGCGGTGCAGTAGGGGGCGGGCAGCGCCGTGTAGCGGTCCGCGGCCTCGCGGAAGAGCGAGACGGCGGCGTCGAGCTGACCACGTGCCTCGGCGAGCAGGCCGCGGCACCAGGCCAGGGCGGCGAACGCCATCGGGGCGTCGCGGCCCTCGATCCCCGCGGCGATCTCCTCGATGAGCGTCTCGGCGTCGGTCTCGCGCCCGGCCGCGAGGAAGGTGGCCACGGCGACCGGGCCCAGTTCGGTCGCCCACACCCACACGCCTTTCGTGCGCACGATCGCCAGGCCGCGGTCGACGTCGACGCAGGCACGGGTGATCTCGTCCTGGGCCAGCATCGTGCGAGCGAGAGCCGCGCAGCCCGCGATGGCGACCGGCGTGATCGACTCCTCGGGCGCGAACGCGCCGGTCTCGGTGAGGTAGCTGGTGGCCTCCGCCCACTCGCCGCGGGCCGTCGCGAGCGAGCCGAGGATCAGGCAGAGCTCGCTGGCCAGCGGGAACAGGTCGCGGTACTCGTCGAGCAGGGCCGCGGCGCGCTCCGCCAGGCCGTCCCAGTTGCCGATCAGCCAGTCGAGGCGGGCTCTCGTCGCGTGGGCCGTGCTCGCGACGAACGGGGCGCCGCACTCGGCGGCGAACCGCAGGCCGTTGCGCAGCAGGTCGGCGCACAGGTCGAAATGGCCGGTCGTGGTGAGCGCGTCCGCGAGGTTGCAGTGGGCACGGGCGAGCTGGCGCAGTTCGCCCGGTGTGGACGCGGGCGAGAAGTCCAGTGTGGACAACACTGCCGGGTCGCCGAGGTGCATCCGGGAGCCGACCTGGTTGGCGTACAACGACATCTGCAGCTCACGGTCACCGGCCGCCGCACGGTCGCGCTCGACCCGGTCGAGCCACGGCTGGACCTCGCTCATCGGGGTCATGCCGAGGTAGGACAGTCCCAGCACGGCGGCACCCCGCGCGGCCAGGTCCGGCCGTTCGGCCAGGTCGGCGACGGCCCGTTCCAACTCGACGCGGGCCTCCTCGATGCCGCCTGCCTGGCGGATCAGCAGCACGCCGCGATAGTGCCGCACCTGCCCGCGCGCGGCCGTGGACAGCCGCCGGTCGGACAGCAGGCGTTCCAGCGTCTCGGTCGGATCCAGCTGGTCGAGGCCCTGGTGGGCGATCTGGCCGAGCTTGATCGCGAGCCGGTCGACGTCGGCGGCGGGCACGGCCGGGTCGAGCAGCAGCCGTTGCAACAGGGCAGTGGCCGTGCCCGCGTCGCCGATCTCCACGGCACGGTCGGCGGCGGCCTCGCCGTAGCGCAGCCACGCCGAGGTGCGCCCGGCGCGTTCGCTGTGTTCGGCGAGCTGGACCAGCGGACGCGGTTCGACCTGGTCGAGCACCTCGACGGCGCGGTGGTGCAGCTCCTGGCGATCCGGGCCGCTCAACGTGTCGTAAACAGCCTGCTGAGCCAGCGCGTGCCGGAAGCCGTACCGCCGTGCGTCGACCTCGTGCAGTACGTGTCCGCTCAACGCGTGAGTCAACGCCGTACGACTGTCGCTGACCTCGGCCACCTCACCGAGCAACTCGGCCGACGCGGGCGCGCCGAGCACCGCTGCGGCCTGGACGAGCCGGGTGGCGGCGGCGGGCAGCGCGGCGAGGCGCTCGGCCATGGCGTCGCGCAGCAGCACCGGCACGTCCACGTTGTCGAGCAACCGGCGGGCCGTGGCGGTGTCCGCGTGCACGGCGCCGGCGGGGTTTCGCAACGCACGCAAGGTTTCCTCGACCACGAACGGGATGCCCGCCGTGCGTTCGTGCAGTTTGGCGGCGAACTCCGCGGACACGGTCTCGCCGTCGAGGATGGCCGAGGTCAGCGCCCGCACCTCGGCAACGTCGAGCGGTTCGAGTTCGAGCAACGCGCTGGTGATCCCGGTGGGCGGCCGGTACGCCGATCCCAGCGGCACGCCACCCGGCACGTCCTCGCGGCGGTACGTGACCACGATGGACAGATTGGCCGGCGGATCGCCCATCAGGAACCGCAGCAGCTGACGGGATCCGTCGTCGGCCCAGTGCAGGTCCTCGACGACCAGCAGCACGGGTCCGAGCACGCCGATCAGCTCGCGCATCGCCCGGAACAACCGGTGCCGATCGGCACGCGGATCACCGGTCGGCGGAGGTGGCGCGGGCAGGTACTCGGCGAGTTCCGGCAACAGTGAACCGAGCACGCCCGACACCGGGCTCAGCCGCGAGTGGTTGCGCGCCAGGCGATCCGTGCAGTCGCGCAGGGCCTCGAGCACCGCGCCGTACGGGAAGGGCTCCCCCACCGGCTGGCAGTGGCCCATGAGGACGGCGATCGGGCCGAGATCCGCGTCCAGGAGTTCGCGCACCAGGCGTGACTTCCCGACGCCCGCCTCGCCCTCGATCATCACGACGGCCGGCTGGCTCGGCACGGCGGCTCGCAGCGCGCCGAGCTGGTCACCTCGCCCCACCAGCACCGGCGAGCTCGTGCGCATCAGTCCGCTGGGGTCGCAGCGCCGCGCCCTGGACTTCGGTGTCCGGCTCATCCGCACCGATGTTAGGTGAAAGACGGGTATCCCTACGTAGCGATATCCGGATTGTTCGTCGTTCCAGGTCGCTCGATGGTGATCGGCACGTGGTCGCCCACCCCTGCCGAGGCGGCCCGAGAACGGAGAACCAGAGATGCGACTTGATCGCACAACACGCGTGCTCGCGGCGACAGGCATCGGCCTGGCTGTCGTGGCGGCGGTGAGCAGCCCTGTCTCCGCCCAGACCGGTTCGATTCAGCCCGGTTCGATCCAGAAGACGGACCAGCCGGTCGCGGGCAGCTACATCGTGGTGTTCAAGGACGGCGCGAGCGACGTTCCCACCACCAACACCAAGGCTCTCGACCTCGCCCGCAAGCACGGCGGCAAGGTCAGCAGCACCTACGTGGCGTCCGTGCGCGGCTTCGCGGTGAAGATCGACGAGGCGGCGGCGCGCAGGCTCGCGGCCGACCCCTCGGTCGCCTACGTGCAGCAGGACGGCTGGGCGCGGATGTCCGACACCCAGACCAACCCGACCTGGGGCCTCGACCGGATCGACCAGGCGAACCTGCCCGTCGACGCGAAGTACACCTACCCGAACACCGCGTCGAACGTGACCGCGTACATCCTGGACACCGGGATCTACAAGGCGCACACGGAGTTCGAGGGCCGCGCCAAGGACGGCTACGACTTCATCGACAACGACCCGGACGCCTCGGACTGCCAGGGGCACGGCACGCACGTCGCGGGCACGGTCGGGTCGAAGACCTACGGCGTGGCGAAGAAGGTGAACCTGGTCGCGGTCCGCGTGCTCGACTGCTCCGGCAACGGCCAGTACTCGCAGATCATCAAGGGCATCGACTGGGTGGCCCAGAACGCGACGAAGCCGGCCGTGGCGAACATGAGCCTCGGCGGAGGCGCGGACTCCACTGTGGACAACGCGGTGAAGCGCGCGATCGCGGCAGGCGTCACGTTCGGTCTGGCTGCGGGCAACAACAACGGCGACGCCTGCCAGACCTCCCCCGCCCGCGTGCCGGAGGCCATCACGGTGGCCGCCAGCGACTCGGCCGACAAGCGCTCGATCTACACCGGCGGGCAGGCGTCGAACTGGGGTTCGTGCGTCGACATCTTCGGCCCCGGCTCGAACATCACCTCCACCAAGAACGGCGGCGGCACCACGTCGATGGGCGGCACCTCGATGGCCACCCCGCACGTCGTCGGCGCCGCCGCGCTGTACGTGTCCGCGAACCCGTCCGCCACCCCTGCCCAGGTTCGCGACGCGCTGGTGAACAACGCCACGACCGGCAAGATCACCGATCTCCAGGGCTCGCCGAACAAGCTGCTGAACATCAGCTTCATCGGCGGCGGTGGCCCGGACCCCGAGCCGTGTGCCGCGGCTACCAACGGTGACGACGTGTCCATTCCGGACAACAACACCGCCGTGACCTCATCGGTGACCGTGACCGGCTGCACCGGCAAGGCCTCGACCACCACCAAGGTCAAGGTCGACATCAACCACCCCTATACCGCTGACCTGGCCATCGACCTGGTCGGGCCGTCCGGTGCGACCTACAGCCTCAAGAAGGCACGCGGCAGCTCTTCGAACGGCGTGCACGAGACGTTCACCGTCGACGCGTCCGCGGAGAACCGCAACGGCACGTGGAAGCTGCAGGTGACCGACGTGTGGGCCTACGACAGCGGCAACATCGACGCCTGGACCCTCACGTTCTGACGAAGCCCGGAAGGATTTCCCATGCACCGCACCACTTGCGGGCTCGCCATCATCGTGACCGCCGCCGCTGTGCTGGCCACCCCGGCGCAGGCCGCTGAAGCCGACTTCGTGCGAGCCAAGAACCCCGCGGCCGGCGGCAGTTTCATCGTGTCCCTCAAGCCCGGCGCCGCCATCCAGTCGACGTCGAGCGCACTCACCCAGAAGTACGGCGGCAACCTGGACGCCGTGTTCTCCCACGCCATGCGCGGCTTCCAGGTCAGGAACCTGACCGAGGCCGGCGCGCGGAAGCTGGCGGCCGACCCCGCCGTCAAGGCCGTCTACCAGGACGGCACCGCGAAGGCGCTGGACGTGCAGACCAACCCGACGTGGGGCCTGGACCGCGTGGACCAGGCAGCACTGCCGCTGGACAAGAAGTTCACCTATCCCAGCAGCGGCGCGTCGAACGTGACGGTCTACATCACCGACACCGGTGTGAAGACGTCGAACGCCGAGTTCGAGGGCCGGGCGTCCGTCGGCGCCGACTTCATCGAGGACGGCCAGAACGGCCAGGACTGCTCCGGTCACGGCACGCACGTGGCGGGCACGGTCGGCTCGAAGACCTACGGCGTGGCGAAGAAGGCCAAGCTGGTCTCGGTCCGCATGCTCGGCACCAGCTGCACGGGCAACGGCCCCGACTCGGCCGGCGTCAAGGCCATCGAGTGGATCACGGCCAACGCGCAGAAGCCCGCCGTGGTCAACGCTTCGTGGACCTTCGACACCGCGGACATCGGCAACGACGCGATCGCCGGCATGGTGAACTCGGGCGTGCAGATGGCGGTGGCGTCCGGCAACAGCTCCACCAACGCGTGCAGCACCGGCCCCGCCAAGATCGCGGCACTGATCACGGTGAACGCGACCTCGTCCAACGACGCGCGTGCCTCGTTCTCGAACTACGGCACCTGCACGGACATCTTCGCCCCCGGTGACAACATCACCTCGCTGGGGCTCAACGGCGGTTCGGCGAACATGTCCGGCACGTCGATGGCCACCCCGCACGTCGCGGGTGTCGCGGCGCTCTACCTGTCCGCCAACCCGTCCGCGAGCCCACAGGCCCTGCGCGACGCCCTGGTGAACAACGCCACCGACGGCAAGGTCACCAACCCCGGTACCGGTTCCCCGAACAAGCTGCTCTACAGCGGTTTCATCGGCGGCGGACCCAGCCCCGAATGCGGCCCCGGCACCAACGGCGACGACGTGTCCATTCCGGACACCAACACCGCTGTCTCGTCGCCGGTGACGATCTCGGGCTGCACCGGCAACTCCACGGCCTCGGCAACCGTCAAGGTCGACGTCAACCACACCTACACCGGTGACCTGGCCATCGACCTGGTCAGCCCGTCCGGCAAGTCCTACGTCCTCAAGAAGGCCAGCGGGGCTTCGTCGTCCGCCGGAGTCCACGAGACCTACACCGTTGATCTGTCCTCCGAGGCGCGCAATGGCACGTGGAAGCTCCAGGTGACGGACGTCTACACCTACGACACCGGCAACATCGACACTTGGACCCTCACGGTCTGATTGTCGCGCAACGGAAACGAGCCCCGGAGCCGATGTGGCTCCGGGGCTCTTCCCTGTTCCCCCAACGGGGTCTAGCGGGTGACGGTCAGCGTGAACGTCGTCGTGCCGGTCTTCCCGTCGGCCGAGGTGGCCTTGATGGTGATCGGGTAGGTGCCGGGCGGGGTGGAGAAGTTCGTGAAGATCCAGACGTTGCTGCTGCCGTTCTGGCCGATCGTGGCCGGGTTGAACGACATCTGGGCACCGGTGGGCACACCGGACGCGGTCAGCGTCAGGTTTCCGGTGCCACCACTGGCCTTCACCACGGTCTGACCCAGCAGGCCCTGCTTGACGCTGGCCGACGACGGCGTCGCGGTCACCGTGACGTCGCCGGTCGGCGGGTCGGTACCTTCGACCGTGAGCGACACCGTTGTGGTGGCGGTCTTTCCGCCCGCATCGGTGCCTGTGACCGTGATGCTGGAGGTACCGGCGACAGCAGTCGCCGACACGTCCAGCGTCAGCTTCGACGAACTGCCCGCGCCGATCGACGCCGGCTGGAAGGTCGCCTTGACGCCGCTGGGCACACTCGACGCCGACAGGTTGATCGTCTGACCGCCACCGGTGCTGGAGATGGTGGTGGAGACGTACTTGCCCTTGGCCGCCTTCACACTGCTCGGCGACGCCGCCAACGTGAAGTCGCCCGGCTGCGGGTCGCCGCCACCGGTGACGGTCAGCGAGAACTTGCCGGACGCCGTCTTGCCGCTCGACGTGGTGCCGGTGATGCTGACCTCGTAGGTGCCGTTCGGTGCCGAGGTGGCGGCGTCGAACGTGACCTTGGCCGAGTTGCCGGTGGTCACCGACGTCGGCTGGAAGACCGCCTTCACCCCGCTGGGCAGGCCGGACGCCGACAGCGTGGCGTTCTCCGCACCACCGGAACCAGCGGTCGTCGTGATGCCGGCGGACAGCGTCTTGCCGGCCGCGACCGAACCGCTGCCCGGCGCGACGGTCAGCCCGAAGTCACCGACCGGGGGCTGCTCGCCGACCTCGGTCCTGACCCAGTCGCCCATCTCGTTGTCCAGGCGGCCGTAGATCGAGTACCACTTGAAGTCCGACCGGCTCCACGACGCGACGCCGTAGATCTTGCCGTCGAAGATCAGCGGGCCGCCGCTGTCGCCGGGCAGGATCGAGATCCGGCCGTCGGAGTACCCGGCGCAGATCATGTACGCCGACTTGAAGCCCGCGCCGACGCCCTGGCAGACGCTGTCACCGTTGACGACCGGCAGGCTCGCCTTGTCGAGGGTGACGTCCTGCGAGTTGTCGTTGAAGTCCTTCTTGCCGTAACCGAAACCCAGTCCGGTCTTGCCCGGCGCGGCACCACCGGAGTCGGCCGAGGTGGCGAACTTCGGATACGCGGCACCGCCCTTCAACGCGATGTCGCGGTCCACCGTCACGACGGCGACGTCGTAGCCCTGGTCGAAGTTGACGTACTTCGGGTGCTTCTTGTAGCTGACGACGTTCACCGCGAACCCGGTGCCGTTGCCGTTGTTGTAGTCCTTGAGGTCGTCGAGCCCGTAGACGAACTTCTTCTCCCCCTGGGCATCCGCGCAGTGCGCCGCGATGAGGATCTTGCGGGGCGCCACGACGGTGCCGGTGCAGGTCTGTCCCTGCGGCCGGGTGCCACCGGCGCGGATGCCCGCGATGATGCCGGGGAACTCGCTGACGGTGGCGTTCTGCCCGCCGACGAACATCGGCGAGGCATCACCGAGATTGGCGGGGACGGTGTCCCCCAGGTAGTTCGCTGCAGGGGCGTTCTGCGGCGCGGCGTGCGCGATGCCGAGTGGTGCCAGCACCGTGGCCGCGGCCAGGGCCAGCAGACCCCAGGACCGTGGTGTTCTCACGTTGGTTCCTCTCCGGAGCTCCGAACGCCCACCTCAGGGCAGGGGTGGTGGGCTTGCGATCACTCTCGGAGCACCGCCGGTGAGGAACAATCAGGGTCGGCATCCGTAGGGGTACGGAACTTTCTCGTCTACGCCCTGCGGAAGATCGTGATCGAGTGGCCGACCTCGTCGATCGGCGTGCTGGTGGCGATCAGCGCCTTGAGCCGGGTGTCCGCCTTCGCGATGGCGGAATCCGAGATCACCAGCAGTCCGTGCACCTGCTCCGGTGGCACGGTGCGCGGGTCCTCGGCACGAATGCCGTAGTACTCCGGCACTCCGGCTCCTTTGTAGATGAGCCAGGTCCGTTCACTCGGATAGCGCTTCAACCGTTCGGCCAGCCGACCCAGGTCCTGTCCCCAGTCGACGTTCGAGTCGTGCAGGTGCTGGTGGGTCTTCGCCGGGCCGCCGAACGCCTCGTTCGAGTAGGGCAGGTAGTACGGGAACGCGGCCAGCGAACTGACCGCCGCCACGACGACCGCGGCGATCGCCCAGCGTCTGCGGGTCGCGACCACCGCGGCGGCCGCGACCGCCAGGAACATCGGCACGAAGATCGCGTACCGCACGCCCAGGTCACGGCTGCCGGTCATGGCCGCCGCCAGCAACACCGCTGTGGGAGCAAGAACGTACGGCGCTGCCGTACGCAGTTTCGCTATGGCGATGATTCCGGCGAACCAGAGCACGAGCGCACCCAGCGGTGTCTTCACCAGCAGCGCGGCGGGCAGGTAGTACCAGTGCGAGCCTTCGTAGTGCTCGCCGAACAGGTACCCTCCCCAGACCCGGTTTTCGAACCCGAACTGGACGCGCATCCCGTCGAGGTACGGCCCCGGGAACGGCGCGAGCGGATCCACGGCGACGTACGACGCCCACACCACGGCGACCGCGATCAACGACATGGTGGCAACGCCGCGCATCCGGTGCGTGCGGAAGACCAGGAACAGCAACACCGGGACCGCTGCCAGCGCGTTCATCTTGGTGGCTAGTGCCGCGCCGAGAGCGAGTCCGGCGAGCCACACGTAGCTCGGGTTGCGGCGGGCGCGCCACAGCAGCCAGGCCGACGTCAGCAGGAACCCGGCCGCCGGAACGTCCAGCGTGGCGAGCGATCCGTGCGCGATGAGGTCCGGCGAGAACGTGTACAGGCCGAGCGCGACGAGTCCGCCGGCGTTGCTGGTCAGGTCGCGGGCGAACAGGAACACCACGATCCCGAACAGCAGCGTCAGCACGATCATCGGCAACCTGGCCAGCAGCAACAGGTGCTGCGGATCGTTGCCCGACTCGTACAGCACGTGCCGGCCCAGTTCGGTCTGGTCGCCCTGGAACGCGGGATCGAGGTGCGGCCCGGCGAAGACCAGACCGGTGGCCATGATCAGCTTGCCCAGCGGCGGATGTTCGGGGTTGTACCGCAGGCTCTGCTGGTCGAGGTAGACGGCCGCGGTGCCGACGTAGACGGGCTCGTCGATCGTCGGTGACTGCTCCACCGCCGTCGTGATCATCGCGATCGCCATCTGGGCCAGCAGCAGCGCGGCGACCAGCGCGAAAAACCACCGGCGGTGCGCTACCGGTGGCTGTTCGCCGGAGCGCACCCCGATGGTGCGAGGCAGCTGGATCGTCGCGAGCGACAACCGGGGTCCTTTCACGTGCGTGACCAAGCCCGACACTCCGGAAACGGGATGCCCGCCGGTTTGGTTGCCAAAGCATTTCTGCCGGGCAGCTCCCCTGGGCGGTCCGATGAACGGGAAATTCGTTCAGGGATGACCGCGACCCAGGTCTAGCCTGCGGGAATGCCGATCGAGGACGTGGACAGGATCGCCGCAGAGACCGGTTTCTCCGGTGTGGTCTCGATCGACCGCGCCGGAGTGGTCGAGTTCGCGAAGGCCTACGGGCTCGCCAACCGCACCTATCAGGTGCAGAACACGCTGGACACGAGGTTCGGCATCGCCAGCGGCAGCAAGGGTTTCACGGCCCTGGTCGTGCACTCCCTGGTGCGCGATGGCGCGCTGGAGCTCAGCACGACCGCCCGATCGCTGCTCGGCGACGACCTGCCGCTTATCGCCGACGACGTGACGGTCGAGCACCTGCTCACGCACACGTCCGGCATCGGCGACTACCTCGACGAGGAAAGCGACTTGCAGTCCAACGACTACCTGGTCGGCGCCGTGCACGAGCTGACGACCACCGAGGCGTTCCTTCCGCTACTGGACGGGATTCCCACGAAGTTCAAGGCCGGCGAACGGTTCGGCTACTGCAACGGCGGTTTCGTGGTGCTCGCACTCCTGGCGGAACGGGCCAGCGGCACCGGCTACCACGAGCTCGCTCGCGAACGCGTGCTCCGCCCGGCCGGCATGACCCGGACCGACTTCCTGCGCGCCGACGAACTCCCCGCCGACGCCGCCGTCGGCTACCTGGACGGCATGGACCGGTCCAACATCTTCCACCTGCCGGTGCTCGCGACCGGGGACGGCGGCATCCACACCACGGCCGCCGACATGTCCACGTTCTGGCGCGCGCTCTTCGCCGGCGCCATCGTGAGCGACGTGGACGAGATCGTGCGGGCCCGCGTCGACGTGCCCTCGGAGTCCATGCGCTACGCCCTCGGTTTCTGGCGGCACGAGACCACCGACGAGGTGATCCTCATCGGCGGCGACGCCGGTGTGTCGTTCAAGTCCACTCACGACCGTCACACCAGCACCACCCGCACCGTCCTTTCCAACACCGCCCCCGGCGCCTGGCCGATCGCCCGCGCGATCATGTGACAGCACTGTTCTGAACGGGTGACGGATGCGAACATGTGTTCGTGAGCACCCCGATCCTGCACGCCGACCTGGACGCGTTCTACGCCTCCGTCGAGCAACGGGACGATCCGAGCCTGCGCGGCCGCCCGGTGATCGTGGGCGGCGGCGTGGTGCTGGCCGCGAGCTACGAGGCCAAAGCGTTCGGGGTGCGCACCGCGATGGGCGGCGGACGCGCGCTGAAGCTCTGTCCACACGCGATCGTCGTGCCGCCGCGCATGTCCGCCTACTCCGCCGCCAGCAAAGCCGTGTTCGAGGTGTTCCGCGACACGACCCCGCTGGTCGAAGGCATCTCGATCGACGAGGCGTTCCTCGACGTCGGCGGCCTGCGCAAGATCGCCGGCCCACCGGAACTGATCGCCGCACGGTTGCGGGCAGCCGTGCTCGCGGACGTTGGCCTGCCGATCACCGTTGGCGTGGCGCGGACGAAGTTCCTGGCCAAAGTAGCCAGCGGCGTCGCGAAACCGGACGGCCTGCTGGTCGTGCCGGCGGACCACGAACTCGAGTTCCTGCACCCGCTACCGGTCGAACGCCTGTGGGGCGTAGGCGAGGTCACCGCGGCCAAGCTCCACACCCTCGGCATCCGCACCGTCGGCCAGGTAGCACGCCTCGACGAGAACGACCTGGTCTCCATCCTCGGCCGAGCAGCAGGCAGGCACCTGCACGCGTTGGCGCACAACCACGATCCACGCCCAGTCCAAACCGGACGCCGCCGCCGCTCGATCGGTTCACAACGAGCTCTTGGCCGCAAGGAACGCACACACGAAGACCTGGAAGCCATCCTCGCCTCGCTGATCGACGGCATCTCCCGACGCCTCCGCACCGCCCACCGCGCGTGCCGCACCATCATCCTGCGCCTGCGTTTCGCCGACTTCACCCGAGCGACCCGCTCCCACACGCTGCGCCACCCGACCACCGACACAGAAGTGCTGCTGACAGCGGCAAAACAGGTCCTCGACGCCGCAATGCCCCTGATCGAGGCCCGCGGCATCACGTTGCTGGGCGTGTCCCTGACCAACCTCCAGAACGACACACCGATGCAGATGACCCTGCCGTTCGAGGAAACCAGACCCGGCGCCCTGGACGCCGCACTGGACCACGTCCGAGACCGTTTCGGCGGCTCCTCGGTGACCCGCGCGGCCCTGCTGGGCCGCGACCCCGGAATCTCAGTCCCCCTTCTCCCCGACTGACCCATACGCTCCGATCATGCGACTGCACGTTCACCAATGGGGCCAGGGTCCACGCGTGGTGCTGGTACACGGCGGCGTACTGGGCGGCCGCGAAACCTGGCGAGCCCAACGCCCCCTCACCACCCGCTGGACCCTCCTGGCCCCAGACCGCCCAGGCCACGGCCAATCACCGCCCGCACGCCAGGACTTCGAACCAGAAGCCGCCCTGATCGCCGACCAGCTTCTCAACCAGCCCAGCCACCTCGTCGGCCACTCCTACGGCGCCATCGTCTCCATGTACGCGGCAGCTCTGCGCCCGGACAACGTCCTCTCACTGACCATCGCCGAACCACCCTCCACCGCCGTGGCACGCGGCATCCCGGCCGTGGACGAGTACGCCACCGCCATCCGCTCCCTGATCGACTCCGACCTGACCCCACCCGAAGCTCTGCGCCGCTTCTTCGCCATCGCAGGCGTCCCAGTCGAAGTCCCAGACGAGCCCCACCCCACCCTGCTCAAGGGCATGCAACAACTACTGGGCGCCCGATCCCCAGACGAAGCCACCCCACCACTACCCGCACTGCGCGACGCCGCGTTCCCGATCCTCGTCATGTCCGGCGGTCACAGCGAGGCACAGGAGATCATCTGCGACACCATCGCCCGCGAAACGGCCGCCTCCCGCGCAGTGTGCAAAGGCCGCGACCACCTGGTACCGGAAGCCCCCGACTTCAACGCGGTACTGGAACGCTTCCTCGCCTCTCCGTCCGACTTTCACCCGATCGAGCCCGTATCATGGACCGATTCCAAGCCATAGCGTCGAACGCGTGACGACCATGAACTCCACCGCGTACAGCCGCGACCTGGGCGACGAACTCCGCCAGCTGCGACAGCGCTACACCGGCCTGCGAGGCCGTGGCCTGGCCGTCCAACTCGGCTGGGACCCCAGCAAGGTCTCCAACGTAGAACACGGCAAGATCCGCGCCAGCGAGTTCGACCTGGCGCAATACCTCACCGCCTGCGGCAAGGACATCGACTTCATCGAGGACTTCTTCCGCCGCTACCGCAACGCCTTCGACCCGTACTTCGTGCAGGAACCCAGCACCCTCCGCACCCTCGCCATGTCCGAAGCGTCCGCCACCAAGATCACGGCCTACGACGTCCTCACCGTCCACAGCCTCCTGCAGACCCCGGCCTACACCCGCGCACTCCAAGCCGCCACCCACGAGGCCGGCACACCCGACTACGACCGCCAGGCAGTGATGCGCCGCCCCACCAGCCCCGAATGCACCTTCTACCTGCACGAAATCGCCCTGCGCATGCGCCTCGGCAGCGAACAGGTGATGCACGACCAGCACCACAAACTCCTGGCCCACGCCAACATCGTGCGCATCATCCCCCTGGAAGCGACCACAGCCGCCTTCCAGTCCAAATGCACCCTGTTCGAGTTCGACAAGTCACCCACGGTCGTCTACGCGGAATCCGGCCACGCCAAGGTCTTCACCCAGGACCAGCCAGCAGTAGACCGCGCCGAAAAACTCTTCGACCTCCTGGACTCCGTAGCCCTGGACGAAAAACAGACCCAGCGCAAGCTGACCGAATACACCAGCCAGCTAGCGCAGGTCCGCGCCCTAACAGCTCATCAGTAGCCGTACACCAGATCAAACGCCAACTGCGGATCGAACTTCCCAGCATCCACCCCAGGCGCCTTCCCACAACGCCCATCCGAATCCCCAGGCACCTTGACCCACAACAACATCTCGGCCCCACCCCCAACCCGAGCCGCCGCACCAAGCTTCCGCCCACCGGGGTTGCACCACTCCCCGTTGTGCCCGTTGCCATTACGACTCGTATCAACCACATACGGCTTCACATACCCAGGCAACGCCCCACTGACCGCATCGCCATACGCCGTAGAAGCAGCCGTCGTGTGGTAATTCGACACGTTGATCGAGAACCCACGAACATTCCGCACACCAGCCGCATCAAGCCGCGCCGCCATCGCATCCGCAGCCACCCACTGCGCATTACCGGCATCCAGGTACGCCCACGTGTTAGGCGCCTTGGCCTTGAGCACCTCGGTGGCGTACTTGATCATCGCCGTCCGCTCGGCAATCTTGCCGCTGTCCATGCAGTTGAAGTCCGCCAAGGAGTCCGGCTCGATCACCACAACAGCGGGCCGGGAACCGATGCCCTCGGCGAACGCGCGAATCCAGTTCCGGTAGGCCTCCGGCGTGCCCGCACCACCCCCGGAGTGCCCGCCACACGCGTCGCGCCCAGGAATGTTGTAGGCGACCAGAACCGGCAACTTGGTTCCGGTCTTGTTGACGTACGCCGAGACGGCGGGCTTGATGTCGCCGCTCCACGCCCCAAACCACCGCGCGATCGGCTTGCTGGAAATGTTCGCCTTGATGGCGGCCTGACGGCCGTCAGTGGGGTGGTCTCGCACCCATACGGCGGGGTTGGAGTCGGGGTCGACGTAGAAGCCGTCGGTGAGGGTGACAGGGCTGGCGGCGTGGGCGGCCGGTGCCGCAACCACCACCGCCAACAGGGCCAACACAAGTGCTCTAATCATGCTCGGAACACTCGCGCGGTCCGCTTAAGACGCGGTTAGTCCGCGCCCAAGCGAAGGCGAAGCCGAGCACAGGTAGTGGGTGGTGGGCTCCCCCGTCTAGCGCTCCTCAGCACTTGCTGCGGCAGGGGAGGGATGTCAAGTCCGACACGCTTTTCGTCGGACTTGACATCCC
>NZ_JBSGXZ010000065.1:0-38365 GCF_053610285.1 Lentzea sp. NPDC054927 | reverse complement strand
CGGCGGAGGACCCCCAGATCAGATTGGCGGGGGTCTGGGGGCAGCGCCCCCAGGAAACGCACGCAACGCAACCTCGCCGCCCGCAAGGTGACCACCCTCAAAGCTCGCGCCCCTCAAAGCCGCACCCACACCACGCACCCCCAGAAACGCCAAAGGGCCCCAGGATCGAATCCTGGGGCCCTTCAGACAGATCTGACGCGATACGTCAGGACGCCACGGTGGAAGACCCACCAGCAGCAGCCAACTTCTCCACAGCGGTCTTGGAGAACTTGTCAGCCGTGACATCCAGCTTGACGCTGACATCGCCGTCACCCAGCACCTTGACGAGCGAGCCCTTGCGGACCAGCCCGGCCAGCACCAGCGCGGGAACGTCCACCGAGCCGCCCTCCGGGAAGGAGGCAGCGATGGCGGAGACGTTCACGACCTGGTACTCGGTGCGGAACGGGTTCTTGAAGCCCTTGAGCTTCGGGAGCCGCATGTGCAGCGGCATCTGGCCACCTTCGAAGCGCGGCGAGACGTTCTTGCGAGCGCCCGTGCCCTTCGTACCGCGGCCGGCGGTCTTGCCCTTGGAGCCTTCACCACGACCAACGCGGGTCTTGGCGGTCTTGGCGCCGGGGGCGGGACGCAGGTCGTGAATCTTGATGGTCACGACTGGACCTCCTCAACACTCACCAGGTGGCGCACGGCGTGGATCAGGCCGAGCACCTGGGGGGTGTCCTCACGCACGACCGACTGACGGATCTTGCGCAGCCCGAGGGTGCGCATCGACTCGCGGTGGTTGTGCTTGGTACCGATGGTGCTCCGGACCTGGGTGATCTTCAGCTGAGCCATGATCACACCCCCTGGCCCGCGCGAGCGCGGATCATGCCGGCGGGAGCCACGTCCTCGAGGGGCAGACCACGACGGGCCGCGACCTCTTCCGGACGCTGCAGACCCTTGAGGGCCGCCACGGTCGCGTGCACGATGTTGATCGCGTTGTCGGAGCCGAGCGACTTCGACAGCACGTCGTGCACGCCGGCGCACTCGAGGACGGCGCGAACAGCGCCACCCGCGATGACACCGGTACCGGCCGAGGCCGGACGCAGCAGAACCACACCAGCGGCCTTCTCACCCTGGATCGGGTGGGGGATGGTGCCGGCGATGCGAGGCACGCGGAAGAAGTTCTTCTTCGCTTCCTCGACACCCTTGGCGATGGCCGCGGGAACTTCCTTGGCCTTGCCGTAACCGACGCCGACCATGCCGTCGCCGTCACCCACCACGACGAGCGCGGTGAAGCTGAAGCGACGACCACCCTTGACCACCTTGGAGACGCGGTTGATCGCAACCACGCGCTCGAGGTGGGGGGTCTTCTCCTGGGCCGCGCCGCCGCGGCCGCCGTCACGACGGTCGCGGCGCTCTCCGCGCTCGCCCCCGCCGCCTTCGCGACGCGTACGTCCTGGCATCAGGCGTCCCTCTCAATTCCGGTGATGATCATTGTCAGAACTCCAGCCCCGCCTCGCGAGCGGCGTCAGCCAGAGCAGCGATCCGGCCGTGGTACGCGTTGCCACCGCGGTCGAACACGACCGCCGTGATACCGGCGTCCTTGGCGCGGGCCGCGGCCAGCTGGCCGACCTTGGCCGCACGGGCCTTCTTGTCGCCGTCCAGGGCACGGACGTCGGCCTCCATGGAGGAAGCGGACGCGATCGTGTGGCCCTTGAGGTCGTCGATCACCTGAACGGTGATGTGCTTCGACGACCGGTGCACGACCAGGCGCGGACGCTCGGCGGTTCCGTTGACCTTCTTGCGGAGGCGGAAGTGGCGACGGGCCTTCGCAACACGACGCCTGGTGGAGATGTCCTTGCCCACCGGCTTGCGCTTCGTAACAGTCGACTCGCTCATGTCACTTACCCGTCTTTCCGACCTTGCGGCGGATCTTCTCGCCCGAGTACCGCACACCCTTGCCCTTGTACGGGTCGGGCTTGCGCAGCTTGCGGATGTTGGCGGCAACCTCACCGACCAGCTGCTTGTCGATACCGGAGACGGAGAACCGGGTCGGGGTCTCCACCGCGAAGGTGATGCCCGCGGGGGCCTCGACCTTGACGGGGTGGGAGTAACCGAGCGCGAACTCGAGCTCAGAGCCCTTGAGCGCGACGCGGTAACCGACGCCGTGGATCTCCATCTTCTTTTCGTAACCCTGGGTCACCCCGACGACCATGTTGTGCACGAGCGTGCGCGACAGGCCGTGGAGCGCGCGGTTGCGGCGCTCGTCGTTCGGGCGCTTGACCTCGAGAGTGCCGTCGTCGGCCTTCTCCACGATGATCGGCTCAGCGAGCGTGAGCGTCAGGAGACCCTTGGGGCCCTTCACGCTGACGTCCTGGCCGGCGATGTTCACGTCGACCCCGGAGGGGACAATGATCGGCTGCTTACCGATGCGCGACATGTCTACTCCCCCTTACCAAACGTAGGCGAGGACTTCTCCGCCCACGCCTGCCTTGTTGGCCTGACGGTCGGTCATGAGACCGCCAGAGGTCGAAATGATCGCCACACCGAGGCCACCGAGAACTCGGGGCAGACCGGTGGACTTCGCGTACACGCGCAGGCCGGGCTTCGACACGCGGCGGAGGCCGGCGATGCTGCGCTCCCGGTTCGGGCCGTACTTCAGCTCGACGACGAGGTTCTTGGCAACCTCGCCCTCCTCGTCGCGGTACGAGGCGATGTAGCCCTCGCGCTTGAGGATCTCGGCGATGTTGGCCTTCAGCTTCGAGTGCGGCATCACGACCTTGTCGTGGTAAGCCGAGTTCGCGTTGCGCAGACGAGTGAGCATGTCTGCGATCGGGTCGGTCATCGTCATGGTGACCTGGTCAACCTTTCTCGCTGCGGTTCACCGGCTCAGGGTCCAGACCCGCCCTCCCCCGGTGAAGGAGGAGGGACGGGACGGTCGTGTGCGGGCCTACAGCGAAGTAGTGGAGCTTTGAATTACCAGCTGGACTTGCTCACGCCAGGCAGCTCACCGCGGTGAGCCATCTCGCGCAGGCAGATCCGGCAGAGGCCGAACTTGCGGAACACCGCGTGGGGGCGGCCGCAACGCTGGCACCGGGTGTAACCCCGGACCTTGAACTTCGGCTTCTTCGCGGCCTTGTTGATCAACGCCTTCTTGGCCATCGACTCAGTTCTCCTTGAACGGGAAGCCCAGGTGCTTCAGCAGCGCCCGGCCCTCCTCGTCGTTCGTGGCGGTGGTGACGACGGTGATGTCCATGCCGCGCGGACGGTCGATCGCGTCGGGGTCGATCTCGTGGAACATCGACTGCTCGTTCAGACCGAACGTGTAGTTGCCGTTGCCGTCGAACTGCTTGCCCGAGAGGCCGCGGAAGTCGCGGATACGGGGCAGCGCGATCGTCAGCAGGCGGTCCAGGAACTCCCACATGCGGTCGCCGCGCAGCGTGACGCGCGCACCGATCGGCATGCCTTCGCGGAGCTTGAACTGCGCGATGGACTTGCGGGCCTTGCGGACCTCGGGGCGCTGGCCGGTGATGATCGAGAGGTCCTTGACGGCACCCTCGATCAGCTTGCCGTCACGGGCGGCGTCGCCGACACCCATGTTGACGACGACCTTCACGACGCCCGGGATCTGCATGACGTTGGAGAAGTCGAACTGCTTCTGCAGTTCGGCCTTCACCTCGTCGCGGTAGCGCGTCTTGAGCCGCGGGATGATCTTCTCTGCGGTAGTCATGATCAGATGTCCTTCCCGTTACGACGGGAAATGCGGACCCGCTTGCCCTCGTCGTTCGTCCGGTAACCAACACGGGTCGGCTTGCCGTCCGAGTCGACCACCATCACGTTGGAGACGTTGATCGGGGCTTCCTGGGTCACGATGCCACCAGACTGCGCGCCCCGCTGGGTCTGCGTGATCTTGGTGTGCTTCTTGATCCGGTTGACGCCCTCGACCAGGACCTTGCCGTTCTCCGGGTAGGCCTGGATGACCTTGCCCTTGGCGCCCTTGTCCTTGCCGGCGATAACGACGACCGTGTCGCCCTTCTTCACCTTCATGGTCAGAGCACCTCCGGAGCCAGCGAGATGATCTTCATGAACTTCTTGTCGCGCAGCTCGCGACCGACCGGGCCGAAGATGCGGGTGCCCCGCGGCTCGTTGTCGGGCTTGATGAGCACGGCGGCGTTCTCGTCGAAGCGGATGTACGAGCCATCCGGACGACGACGCTCCTTGACGGTGCGGACGATGACCGCCTTGACGACATCGCCCTTCTTGACGCCGGCACCGGGGATCGCGTCCTTGACGGTCGCGACGATGATGTCACCGATGCCCGCGTAGCGACGGCCTGAGCCACCGAGAACACGGATGCAAAGGATCTCCTTCGCACCAGTGTTGTCGGCGACACGAAGCCGCGACTCCTGCTGGATCACTTACTTGCTCCTGACCATTCCTGGCCCGCCGGATTTCCGACCCGACGGGCTCGGTCTGTCTACGGTGTTCAATCCCCTGGGGGACTTACTTGGCCTTCTCGAGGATCTCGACGAGCCGCCAGCGCTTGGTCGCCGACAGAGGCCGGGTCTCCATGAGCAGGACGCGGTCGCCGACGCCAGCCGCGTTCTCCTCGTCGTGCACCTTCACCTTGGTGGTGGAGCGCATGATCTTGGAGTAACGCGGGTGCTTCTTGCGGTCCTCGAGCGCAACCACGATCGTCTTGTCCATCTTGTCGGACACGACGAGGCCCTCGCGGACCTTGCGGTCGTTGCGCTTCTCGGTCTGGACTTCGTTGCTTTCGGTCATGCCGCACCCTCACCAGTGGATTCCGGCGAAACGGAGAGCCCGAGCTCCCGCTCCCGCATCACGGTGTAGATCCGGGCAATCTCGTGCCGGACCGTGCGCAGCCGCCGGTTGTTGTCGAGCTGGCCCGTGGCCATCTGGAAACGAAGGTTGAAGAGCTCTTCCTTCGATTCCTTCAGACGCAGCACGAGCTCTTCCTCGGTGAGCTCACGCAGCTCAGAAGCGGTGGTACCCGCTGCCATCAGAACTCACCACCCTCACGCGTAACGATGCGGCACTTCATCGGGAGCTTGTGGATCGCGCGGCGAAGAGCCTCGCGGGCCACCTGCTCGTTCGGGAAGGCCATCTCGAAGAGGACGCGACCCGGCTTGACGTTCGCGACCCACCACTCCGGCGAACCCTTACCGGAACCCATGCGGGTCTCGGCCGGCTTCTTCGTCAGCGGGCGGTCCGGGAAGATGTTGATCCAGACCTTGCCGCCACGACGGATGTGACGCGTGATGGCGATACGAGCGGACTCGATCTGCCTGTTGGTGACGTAGGCGGGCTCGAGAGCCTGGATGCCGTACTCACCGAAGGTGACCTTCGTGCCGCCCTTGGCAGCACCCGACCGCTTGGGGTGGTGCTGCTTGCGGTGCTTGACCCTGCGCGGGATGAGCATGACTCAGCTCTCCGTCTTCTCTGCAGCAGCCGGAGCCTCGGCCGACGCGGAAGCGTCAGCTGCGGCACGACCGGCCTCGGTGCTCGTCGCGGTGGTGCCGCTGGCACCGGAGCGACGGGCCCGGTTCGGACGCTCGCCACGGTCGCGGCGCGGGGCGCGGTCCGCACCCTGTGCGGGGGCCGCGTCGAGCGCGCGCTTGGCCGAGATACCACCGACGATGTCGCCCTTGTAGATCCACACCTTCACGCCGATACGGCCGAACGTGGTGCGGGCCTCGAAGAAGCCGTAGTCGATGTTGGCGCGGAGCGTGTGCAGCGGCACGCGGCCGTCGCGGTAGTGCTCCGAGCGGGACATCTCGGCGCCGCCGAGGCGACCGCCGCACTGCACGCGGATGCCCTTGACCTGCGGCGAACGCATGGCCGACTGAATGGCCTTGCGCATCGCGCGCCGGAAGGCGACGCGGTTGGACAGCTGCTCGGCGACACCCTGTGCCACGAGCTGCGCGTCCGACTCGGGGTTCTTGACCTCGAGGATGTTCAGCTGGACCTGCTTCTTGGTGAGCTTCTCCAACTCACCGCGGATGCGGTCCGCCTCGGCACCACGACGACCGATGACGATGCCCGGCCGTGCGGTGTGGATGTCGACGCGCACCCGGTCACGGGTCCGTTCGATCTCCACCTTGGAGATGCCGGCACGCTCCATGCCCTTGCTGAGCAGCTTGCGGATCTTGACATCTTCCGCGACGTACTCGGCGTACTGCTTGTCGGCGTACCAGCGGGACTTCCAGTCGGTGGTGATCCCCAGCCGGAAGCCGTGCGGGTTGATCTTCTGGCCCACTACCGGGTTCCCTTCGCGCTGGTCTTCTTCGGACGCGACTCCACCTCAATGGTGATGTGCGACGTCCGCTTGCGGATCCGGTACGCGCGGCCCTGGGCACGCGGGCGGAAACGCTTGAGGGTCGGACCCTCGTCCACGTAGGCCACCGAAACCCAGAGGGAGTCGGGGTCCAGGGACAGGTTGTTCTCGGCGTTGGCCATGGCGCTGGCGAGCACCTTCGCGACCGGCTCACTTGCCGCCTGCGGCGCGAACTGGAGCACGGCCAGGGCCTCGCGGGCGTTACGTCCCTTGATGAGCTCGACGACGCGGCGCACCTTCATCGGCGTGTCGCGGACGTAGCGAGCCCGAGCCACGGCGCGCGGAAACTCCTGCGCCTCAGCATCTTTACGGGCGTTCATCGCTGCTTCCCCTTGCTCTTCCTAGTTCGGCGCCTTAGCGGCGGCGAGACTTCCGGTCGTCCTTGATGTGGCCCTTGAAGGTCCGGGTGGGGGCGAATTCGCCCAGCTTGTGCCCGACCATCGCTTCGGTCACGAACACCGGGACGTGCTTGCGGCCGTCGTGCACCGCAATGGTGTGACCCAGCATGTCCGGGATGATCGTGGACCGGCGGGACCACGTCTTGATGACCGTCTTCTTGCCCGACTCGTTGAGAACGTCCACCTTCTTGAGCAGGTGGTCGTCAACGAAGGGGCCCTTCTTAAGGCTGCGAGGCATCCTTCACTCCCTTCCTGCTCAGCGCTTCTTACCGGTGCGACGACGCCGGACGATGAGCTTGTCGCTTGGCTTACGGCGGCGGGTACGGCCTTCGGGCTTGCCAGCCGGGTTCACCGGGTGGCGACCACCGGAGGTCTTACCCTCACCACCACCATGCGGGTGGTCAACGGGGTTCATGGCGACACCGCGGACGGTGGGCTTCTTGCCCTTCCACCGCATGCGGCCGGCCTTGCCCCAGTTGATGTTCTGGTGCTCGGCGTTGCCGACGGCGCCCAGCGTGGCGCGGCAGCGCACGTCCACGTTGCGGATTTCGCCCGAGGGCATCCGCAGCTGGGCGTACGGGCCGTCCTTCGCCACGAGCTGGACCGAGGCACCGGCCGAGCGGGCGATCTTCGCGCCGCCACCGGGGCGGAGCTCGATCGCGTGGATCACGGAACCGACCGGGATGTTGCGCAGCGGCAGGTTGTTACCCGGCTTGATGTCGGCCTTGGGGCCGTTCTCAACCGTGTCACCCTGCTTGAGCTTCTCCGGGGCGATGATGTAGCGCTTCTCGCCGTCCGCGTAGTGCAGGAGTGCGATGCGCGCGGTCCGGTTGGGGTCGTACTCGATGTGAGCGACCTTGGCCGGCACGCCGTCCTTGTCGTGGCGACGGAAGTCGATCAAGCGGTAAGCCCGCTTGTGACCGCCACCCTTGTGCCGCGTGGTGATCTTGCCCGACGCGTTGCGGCCGCCCAGCTTGTGCAGCGGGCGGATCAGCGACTTCTCCGGAGTCGACCGAGTGATCTCGGCGAAGTCGGAGACGCTCGCACCGCGACGACCGGGAGTCGTCGGCTTGTACTTGCGAATGCCCATCTCTACGCAGTCCTCGTCATCAGGCGGCAGGGCCGCCGAAGATCTCGATCGCCTTGCTGTCAGCCGACAACGTGACGATCGCGCGCTTCGTGTCCTTGCGCTTGCCGAAACCGCTCTTGGTCCGCTTGCGCTTGCCCTGGCGGTTGATGGTGTTGACGCTGACGACCTTGACGCCGAAGACCTTCTCCACGGCAATCTTGATCTGGGTCTTGTTCGAACCCGGCGCCACCAAGAAGGTGTACTTGTTCTCTTCGAGCAGCCCGTAGGACTTCTCCGAGATCACCGGCGCGAGCAAGATGTCCCTGTGGTCGGGGATCACTTGGAAGCCTCCTCGTCCACCGCGACCGCCGTGGCCTCAGCCGAGCCGCGACCCTGCTGGGCCTTGCTGGCGAGGAACACGTCGAGCGAGTCCTTGGTGAACACCACGTCGTCGTTGACGAGCACGTCGTAGGTGTTGAGCTGGTCGGGAGCGATCACGTGCACGTGCGGAAGGTTCCGCACGCTGACCCACGCGACCTCGTCGGTGCGGTTGAGCACCACGAGAACGCGACGAGCCTCGGTGACCGACTCGAGCACCTTGCGCGCGGTCTTGGTCGACGGGGTGTCCCCGTCCACCAGGCCGGACACGACGTGCACCTGGTTGGCGCGCGCCCGGTCGGAGAGGGCACCGCGCAGAGCGGCAGCCTTCATCTTCTTGGGGGTGCGCTGCGAGTAGTCACGCGGCTGCGGGCCGTGGACGACGCCACCGCCGGCGAACTGCGGCGCACGCGTCGAACCCTGGCGGGCACGACCGGTGCCCTTCTGGCGGTACGGCTTCTTGCCACCACCGCGAACTTCGCCACGGGTCTTCGTCGAGTGCGTGCCCTGGCGCGCGGCGGCCTGCTGGGCCACGACGACCTGGTGCAGCAGCGAGACGTTCGCCTGCGCGTCGAAAACAGCCGAGGGAAGCTCGACCGTGCCGGCGGACTTGCCGTCCGGGGTGCGGATCTCAACCGTCGACATCAGGCACCACCCTTCGCGGCAGTCCGGACGAACACCAGACCACCCTTGGGGCCGGGAACAGCGCCCTTGATGAGCAGCAGGCCGTTCTCGGCGTCGATCTTGTGCACCTTCAGGTTCTGGGTCGTGACGCGCTCGTGGCCCATGCGGCCAGCCATGCGCAGACCCTTGAAGACGCGACCCGGGGTGGCGCAGCCACCGATGGAACCCGGCGAGCGGTGCTTGCGCTGGGTGCCGTGGCTGGAGCCGAGGCCCCGGAAGTTGTGGCGCTTCATGACACCTGCGGTGCCCTTGCCCTTGCTGGTGCCGGTGATGTCGACAACAGCGCCGGCCTCGAACACCTCAGCGGTGATCTCCTGGCCGACCGTGTACTCGCTGGCGTCCGTCGTGCGCAGCTCCACCAGGTGGCGGCGGGGCGTGACCCCGGCCTTGGCGAAGTGCCCTGCGACGGGCTTGTTGACCTTGCGCGGGTCAATCGCGCCGGCCGCCAGCTGGACGGCGGTGTAGCCGTCCTTCTCTTGGGTCCGAACCTGGGTCACGACATTGGGCTCAGCCTTGACGACCGTCACCGGGACAACCCGGTTGTTCTCGTCGAAGACCTGAGTCATGCCGAGCTTGGTGCCCAGGATGCCCTTCATCTGCCTGTCAGACATTGGTCCGTTACTCTCCGCGCCCAACGCTTACTGGATGTTGACGTCGACGCTGGCCGGCAGGTCGATGCGCATGAGCGCGTCAACCGTCTTCGGCGTCGGGTCGAGGATGTCGATCAACCGCTTGTGCGTGCGCATCTCGAAGTGCTCGCGCGAGTCCTTGTACTTGTGCGGCGAGCGGATGACGCAGTACACGTTCTTCTCAGTGGGCAGCGGCACAGGCCCGACGACCCGAGCGCCGGTGCGCGTCACGGTCTCCACGATCTTGCGCGCTGACGCGTCGATCGCTTCGTGGTCGTAGGCCTTGAGCCGGATGCGGATCTTTTGTCCCGCCATGATGGCTTGCCGTTCCTCTGCTTCTCGTAACCGCTGCGGTGCGGTGCCTCGGATGAGGCCTGTTACAGCCTCTTGGCGCGCTCCGCCCCTGTTGAAGTGTCATGGTGCCCGGTCCACGCGGTCGGGCGTGTCGCGCCCGGTGCGCATACCGGTCCCACTCAAGGTCTCCCCGGTGGGATTGGGCCTACCACAGCCCATGCACCCTGATGCCCATCTCCGCAAGGAGGCGTTCACTAACAGGGCGCGGACGCTCGGTCGAATAACTCAGGCACACACGAAGTGAACCCGGCCTTCGTCGAGCAACCCGTAAAGGATGCCACACGGTTGCGAGGCGATCCAAATCGGGGTGGGTGAGTTAGAGCCAGATCACGTGCGGATCTTGACCGGTGAAGCCCTCTGTCCGTCGCATGTGGAGCGACGAGCACAACGGTTCCATTGCCCGGCAACAGAATCTCCGCGACGGCTCTGTTCTCGCGCGCCTGCGACGAGCTCACGTGAGCTGCCGCACATTTCACTCTCCCGAACGACGAAGGCCGGGCCAACGGAAGTCGTTGGCCCGGCCTCACGCCGAACTGGCAGAGCTAGATCACTTGAGGATCTTGGTGACCGAGCCGGCGCCGACGGTGCGGCCACCCTCGCGGATCGCGAAGCGGAGGCCCTCGTCCATGGCGATCGGCTGGATCAGCTTGACGTCCATACCGGTGGTGTCACCCGGCATGACCATCTCGGTGCCCTCGGGCAGCGTCACAACGCCGGTCACGTCCGTCGTCCGGAAGTAGAACTGGGGACGGTAGTTGTTGAAGAACGGCGTGTGGCGGCCACCCTCGTCCTTCGACAGGATGTAGACCTGCGCGGTGAACTCGGTGTGCGGGGTCGTGGTGCCCGGCTTGACGATGACCATGCCGCGCTCCACCTCCTCGCGCTTGATGCCGCGGAGCAGCAGCGCGGCGTTGTCGCCGGCGCGGCCCTCGTCGAGGAACTTCTTGAACATCTCGATCGAGGTGACGGTCGTCTTCTTCGACGTCTCCTTGATTCCGACGATCTCGATCTCGGAGTTCACGTTGATGATGCCGCGCTCGATACGACCGGTCACGACGGTGCCGCGGCCGGTGATCGTGAAGACGTCCTCGACGGGCATGAGGAACGGCTTCTCGGTGTCGCGCTCCGGCTCCGGGATCGCCGAGTCAACGGCGGCCATGAGCTCCAGGACGGACTTGCCCCAGGTCTCGTCGCCCTCCAGCGCCTTCAGCGCCGAAACGCGCACGACCGGCAGGTCGTCGCCCGGGAACTCGTACTCGGAGAGCAGCTCGCGCACCTCGAGCTCGACGAGCTCCAGGATCTCCTCGTCGTCCACCATGTCGGCCTTGTTCAGCGCGACGACGATGTAGGGGACGCCGACCTGGCGGGCCAGGAGGACGTGCTCCTTCGTCTGCGGCATGGGACCGTCGGTCGCCGCGACCACCAGGATGGCGCCGTCCATCTGCGCCGCACCGGTGATCATGTTCTTGATGTAGTCGGCGTGCCCGGGGCAGTCGACGTGCGCGTAGTGACGGTTCTCCGTCTGGTACTCGATGTGCGCGATCGAGATCGTGATGCCGCGCTGCTTCTCTTCCGGCGCCTTGTCGATCTGGTCGAACGCGAACGAGGCGTTCACATCGGGGTACGCGTCGTGCAGAACCTTGGAGATCGCCGCGGTCAGCGTGGTCTTGCCATGGTCGATGTGACCGATGGTGCCGATGTTGACGTGCGGCTTCGTCCGCTCGAACTTCGCCTTGGCCACTGGATTGTCCTCCTGGACTTCTTTTTTGCTGGTCCGGCGGGTATGTGTGGCCACCCGCCGGACTACACGTCAGGGTCGGAAAATGCGGACCCCAGGGATTCGCCCCCGGAGAGCCCGCGGTGGAACTGCGGTGCTCCGGTGTGGGGTTATTCCCCAGTCGCCTTCGCGATGATCTCCTTCGAGACGTTCGCGGGAACCTCTGCGTAGGAGTCGAACACCATCGAGTAGTTGGCACGACCCTGGGTCTTGGACCGCAGGTCACCCACGTACCCGAACATTTCCGACAGCGGAACCAGTGCCTTCACGACACGGACTCCACTGCGCTCCTCCATGGCCTGGATCTGGCCACGGCGGGAGTTCAGGTCGCCGATCACGTCGCCCATGTACTCCTCGGGCGTCGTGACCTCGACGGCCATCAGCGGTTCGAGGATCGCGGGAGACGCCTGACGGGCGGCTTCCTTGAGGGCCATCGAACCAGCGATCTTGAACGCCATTTCCGAGGAGTCGACCTCGTGGTAGGCGCCATCGAGCAGCGTCACCTTCACGCCGACCAGCGGGTAACCCGCCAGCACGCCGTACTGCAGCGCGTCCTGCGCACCCGCGTCGACCGACGGGATGTACTCGCGAGGGATGCGACCACCGGTGACGGCGTTGACGAACTCGTAGAGCGCGCCGTCTTCCTTCTTCTCCAGCGGCTCGACGGTGACGAGCACCTTCGCGAACTGGCCGGAGCCACCGGTCTGCTTCTTGTGGGTGTAGGAGTACTTCTCCACCGCACGGCGGATGGTCTCCCGGTACGCCACCTGAGGCTTGCCGATGTTGGCCTCGACCTTGAACTCGCGGCGCATGCGGTCCACCAGGATGTCCAGGTGGAGCTCGCCCATGCCGGCGATGATGGTCTGGCCCGTCTCCTGGTCGAGGTTGACCCGGAACGTCGGGTCCTCCTCAGCCAGCTTCTGGATCGCGGTGCCGAGCTTCTCCTGGTCCGCCTTCGTCTTGGGCTCGATGGCCACCTGGATGACGGGCTCGGGGAAGGTCATCGACTCGAGCACGATGGGGTGTGCCGGGTCGCACAGGGTCTCACCGGTCGTGGTGTCCTTCAGACCGATCACGGCGTAGATGTGCCCCGCGATGGCCTCGGTGACCGGGTTCTCCTTGTTGGCGTGCATCTGGAAGATCTTCCCGATGCGCTCCTTGCGGTCCTTGGTCGCGTTGATGACCTGGGTGCCCGCGGAGACCTTGCCCGAGTAGACCCGGATGTAGGTCAGCTTGCCGAAGAACGGGTGCACGGCGATCTTGAACGCCAGCGCGGAGAACGGCTCGTCGCTCGACGGGCTGCGCTTCACGATGGTCTCGCCGTCCTGCAGCGTGCCCTCGACCGGGGGAAGGTCGAGCGGCGACGGCAGGAAGTCGATGACGGCGTCGAGCATGGGCTGGACGCCCTTGTTCTTGAACGCCGAACCGCAAAGGATCGGGTACGCGGTGCCCGCGGCGACGATCCTGCGGAGGCCGGCCTTGATCTCCTCGACGGAGAGGTCGCCCTGCTCGAAGAACTTCTCGGTCAGGTCGTCGTCGGTCTCGGCGACGGCCTCGAGAAGCAGCTCGCGGTACTCCTGCGCCTTCTCGAGCAGATCCGCGGGGATCTCCTCGATCGCGTAGTCCTCGCCCTTCTGGACTTCGCCACGCCACGTGAGTGCACGCATCTCGATCAGGTCGACGACTCCGATGAAGTCGCTCTCGGCACCGATCGGGATCTGGATCGGCAGCGGCTTGGCGGCCAGCCGGTCCTGGATCGTCTTGATGGTGAAGTAGAAGTCCGCGCCGAGCTTGTCCATCTTGTTGACGAAGCAGATGCGCGGGACGTCGTACTTGGTCGCCTGCCGCCAGACCTGCTCGGACTGCGGCTCGACGCCTTCCTTGCCGTCGAAGACGGCAACGGCGCCGTCGAGGACGCGCAGGTTGCGCTCGACCTCGACGGTGAAGTCGACGTGGCCAGGCGTGTCGATCAGGTTGATCTGGTGGTTCTTCCAGTAGCAGGTCGTCGCGGCCGACGTGATCGTGATGCCGCGCTCCTGCTCCTGCTCCATCCAGTCCATCACGGCAGCGCCGTCGTGCACCTCGCCGATCTTGTAGCTGATCCCCGTGTAGAAGAGGATCCGCTCAGTCGTCGTGGTCTTGCCCGCGTCGATGTGGGCCATGATCCCGATGTTGCGGACCTTGGCAAGATCAGTGAGCACGTCCTGTGCCACGGGTCTTTCCCCTGTCTTGAGCTAGCGGTAGCTGCTCACTAGGGCTGGGAGAGCCCGGCCTGTGTCCAGGCCGGGCGTCAGATCACCAGCGGTAGTGGGCGAAGGCCTTGTTGGACTCGGCCATCTTGTGCGTGTCCTCGCGACGCTTGACGCTGGCACCGAGGCCGTTGCTCGCATCGAGCAGCTCGTTCATCAGACGCTCGACCATGGTCTTCTCACGGCGCTGCCGCGAGAAGGTGATCAGCCAGCGCAGGGCGAGCGTGGTCGAGCGACCCGGCTTGACCTCGATCGGCACCTGGTAGGTCGCACCACCGACGCGGCGGCTCTTGACCTCCAGCGACGGCTTCACGTTGTCCAGGGCGCGCTTCAGCGTGACGACCGGGTCGGTGCCGGTCTTCTCGCGAGCACCTTCAAGGGCTTCGTAGACGATCTTCTCGGCCACGGAGCGCTTACCGTCGACCAGCACCTTGTTGATGAGCTGGGTCACGAGCGGCGAGCTGTACACCGGGTCAGAGATAAGCGGCCGCTTCGGGGCCGGTCCCTTGCGGGGCATTAGCTCTTCTCCTTCTTCGCGCCGTAGCGGCTGCGAGCCTGCTTGCGGTTCTTGACACCCTGCGTGTCGAGAGAGCCACGGATGATCTTGTAGCGAACACCCGGCAGGTCCTTCACACGACCGCCGCGCACGAGCACCATCGAGTGCTCCTGGAGGTTGTGACCCTCACCGGGGATGTAGGCCGTGACCTCGATACCGCTGGTCAGCTTCACGCGAGCGACCTTGCGCAGTGCGGAGTTCGGCTTCTTGGGGGTGGTGGTGTAAACGCGGGTGCACACACCGCGCCGCTGCGGCGAGCCCTTGAGGGCCGCCGTCTTCTGCTTGGCCACCTTGTCCTGGCGGCCCTTGCGGACCAGCTGCTGGATCGTTGGCATTCGCCGGCTGCTTCTTCCGTCTTTTGCGGGTTCCCCTCACGGTTCACCCTCGTGTTTCTTGATCCCTCTCTGCACCCGAGGTCGGGCGTGTCGCCCGCTCCCAAGGTCCGCAAGCAACAGTGAAACTGTCCCTGCGAGTGGAGGACACCGCGGCCTCACGGGCACGCGGAGCGGCCCGACATGGGTCGGGCACGAGTAGCAAAGATACCCGCCCACGTCTACCTGGGTCAAAACGGGGGTACCGCACCCGCACCTGCAGTAGACATGCTTCCTGCGGTTTTCGGCTCGGCGGGAGGCACAAACCGGTGTGGCGTCAGTGGATCGTGCCCGGCGTGCTCACCACCGCGTGCGTGGCGGGACTCACAGTGCTCGCCCAGGAGCTGAAGGCCGAGCACCCCGCGCCCACCCCCAGCGACTGCTACGCGGTGATCGCCTCGAAGCGGAGCGTCGGGCTCGAAGAGACCGACTGCGCGGCCTACAACGCCACCTACCGGGTATCGCTGAGGGTCGACTCCCCCGACTGGTCACTCGACCCCGCAGCCTGCCCCGACGGGCCCTACCGAGCCCTGCGGCCGCGCCCCACCGCCGACACGCTGTGCATGACGCTCAACGTGCGGGAGGGCGACTGCCTCCAGCACGCGAAGCCTTGGGGCAAGACCGGATCCCGGTTCAGCGAACTCGCGCGGAACACGTGCGGACCCGCGGCGGAGGTGAAGGTGACGAAGGTCGTCACGGGAGCCCGCGAGAGCTGCGGACCTGGAGAGAAGACCAACCACTACTCGCAGTCCGCCCTGACCGTCTGTCTGGGGAAGCCATGAGACTCACCGTCCTGATCGCGACGCTCGCGCTGCTGCTGTCCGGGTGCTCCGGATGGCACGAGCAGGCGGGCGTCGGCGAGTGCGCGAAGCAGGTCGACGTCAACGACAAGAGCGTCAACATGGCCGAAGTGGACTGTTCGTCCCAGGAGGCCGTGTACCGGGTGTCCTCGCGTGAGAAGCGGACCATGTGCCCGACCGGTGACTACCTCGACGAGTCGTCCGGGCGGTCGAGGGGCACCGGCAAGACGCGCTACTGCTACGTCCTCAACGTGCAGGAGGGCGACTGCCTCAAGGCGGTGAACCAGTACTTCGAACGGGTGGCGTGCGGCACCGGGACGCGCAAGGTGACGAAGGTCGTCGACGGCAAGTCCGACCGCATGTTGTGCGCGGGTGAGGACTCGAAGACGTACTCCCAGCCCATGAGGACGATCTGCATCACCAAGTGAGCCGGCCTGATTCACTTGTGCGCGTGGACGACCTGATCGCGGCAATGGCCTCACTGACCGGTTCTTCCGCCGACCCGGAGGTGCTCGGCGGCGACCGCGGCGACGTCGTGGTGGTCCGGGTCGGCGACGTGGTGGCCAAGGCACATCCCGCGGACGTCGACGTGGAGGCGTTGCGGCAACGGGTGGAGATCGCGGCGGCACACCCCGAGTTGTTGTTGCCGCCGTTGATGCCGTTGCAGTTCGTGGACGACCGGCCGGTGACGGTGTGGCCATACGGGACGCCGGTGAGCCAGGAGGATCCGGACAAGGCGCCCTGGGAAGAGAGCGCCGTGCTGCTGGCGCGACTGCACGCATTGCCCGTGCAGGGGCCCGTGGCCGGTACGCCGGACCGGATCGTGCGAGCTATTGAAGCGTTGCCGCCGGACCTGCCGCACGCCGATGTGGTGCTTCGTGCGTACGAAGCCTTGCCGCCGTTGACCATGTCCGGACGGGCGTTGATCCACGGCGACTGGCACCTCGGGCAACTGGTGCACAGGGGCGCGTGGCGGCTCATCGACGTGGACGATCTCGGAGTGGGCGACCCGGTCTGGGACCTCGCGCGACCTGCGGCTTTGTTCGCCGCAGGGGTTCTCCCGGACGACCTGTGGGCGCGATTCCTCAACACCTACCGTGAAACGGGAGGTGTGGCCGTGACGACATCGGAATGGGATGTCCTCAACATTCCGGCTCAGGCGTACGTTGTTCAGATGGCAGCGCGGGCACTCATGTCCGGGCTGCAGGCAGTGGAACCGCTGGTTGAGGCTTGTCGTCGGATCGTCACGACGCAGGACAACGGCGACCGCGGCTAATATCGTTTTTGTCCGGTCCCACCGCAGGAGGCTCACCACGATGCAGTGTCCCAAGTGTCATGCGAACATGCGCACGTTCGACCGCATGGGCGTCCACATCGAGCAGTGCGACGGCTGCCGCGGGGTCTTCCTCGACTACGGCGAGCTCGAGTCCATCACGCGCCTCGAAGCCCAGATGCAGGCCCCGCCGCCTCCGGTCGCGCCGCCGCCCGCCGCCTACCCGCAGCCGGCCCAGCCCGCCTGGGGCGCCGCGCCGCAGCAGGTCCACCACCACCACGGCGGTCACGCGGGCTACGGCTACGGCCACCGCAAGCACCGTGGCCTCGGCGGCCTCTTCTTCTCTTCCTGATGTGACGCAACGGCCCCGGATCCCTGCTCCGGGGCCGTTGACGACTACCGAAAAAGTAGTGGATACTCGGTAGTCAACGGGAGGAGTAGCCATGTCTGTCGCGACCGAGGCCGCCCACATCCGGGACCTCTTCGACACGATCGAAGAGCTCGAGTCCGTAGCGTCATCCCTGGCAGAAGACGACGACCGCCGCCGCAAACTCGACGGCGTGGTAGCGAAAACCCTCCGCCAGGCCCCACCGGTCCGCCCCGTGGTGGCCGGCGAACTCCTGGACCTCACCGAAAAAACCGTGAAGGCCTGGGCCCGCGAAGGCGTACTGGCCATCCACAGCCAAGAACCGCGCATGCTGCTCGACACCGTGCGCCTGCACGAGGTCCTCCACCTCGTCTCCGACCTCCGCCGCGCAGGCAAGACCCGCGGCCTCATCGACGAAGTCCACCGCCGCCTCAGCGACCAGTCACTGCTGGACCGCCAAGACCTCGCCACCTCCCTCGACGAGATGCGCAGCGGCAAAGGACGCGTGGTCCGCACAGCTTGATCCAGGTAGTAGAAACCCACACCGCACACGCCCAGGCCAACGGCCTGCGCGGCCGTGCCCGCCTGGCCTACGAACGCTTCCTGGACGAACTGACCCACTCAGGCTGCGCCGCCCTGGGCTACCGGGTAACAGGCCCAGAACCCCTACCGCGCCTGTGCGTGAAACACCTACGAGGCCCCGACCGCGTAGTGGTGGCCTTCCCGACCCCCGAAGTCGTGTGGATCCTCCTGGTAGGCCCACACGACGACGACCCGGGCCTGGACCTCTACGAAGCCCTCTACGAGATGGCCGGCGTCCGCCCAAGACTCTCCGAAAAGCGCACCAAGCCCCGCTGCTGCACCGACGAGTCCGGCATCCCACCCCTGGTAGACGAGCACCTGGTGGACGACCTCGTCATCCGCGCCCGAGCCCTGACCAGAGCCCGCCGCCGCTAGCCATCAGGTCACCGACAATTTTTCTTGTCAAGACAGGGATAGTTGTCCTACGCTCAGTTCACCAGACGAACGGAGCCCACGATGTCCTTCCAGGCCTACCTAGACGGCGCGGAGAAGAAGACCGGCAAGACCCCAGCCGACCTGCTGGCAGAAGCGGCATCACGCGGCTACGACGGCACCACCAAGGCAGGCGTGTTCCTGGAGTGGCTGAAGACCGACCACGACCTGGGCCGAGGCCACGGCATGGCGCTGTACCACGTGCTGAAGAACGGCGCGCAAATCAGCGAGAAGCACGTAGGCACCACCGGCACCCACCGAGACGAGTCAACAACACTCCGCCTGGACGGCATCGCCAACCGATAAACGCGATGCCGCAGGCGACCAGTCCCGATGGCGAAGCCGAGGCGTCCTTAACGCTTGAAACAGCGCTTCCGGTGGGGTGGTCCCGTCACGAGTCGTGCCTCAGCTCTTGCTGCACCCGAGGAGGGATGTCAAACGGACACGCTTTTCGTCCGTTTGACATCCCTCCTCGGGTGTGGCGCGCTCTGGCTCGACTTGTGACGGGACCTCCCCACCGGGACCGCACCACCTACGCAACGTAACTCCGCCCAACGCAACAGGCGTGCCATCAACCCGCCGGCGGCGTGGACAAGGTCCTTGATCAGATTGGCGGGGTCCGGGGCGGAGCCCCGAAATCCCTAAACAGGAACCAACGCACCCAACCCGACCACCACAAACAGAAACGGCCCCCAGAGCCAAAGCTCCAGGGGCCGTTCCACACCACTAACGACTAGCGGTAATCCCGACCGAAGTCGTAGTCGTCCAACGGCACCGCAGCACCAGTCCCAGTCCCGAAGACGTCAGGCGTGTAGTACCCGTCGTCATAAGAAGGAATCGCGTAAGCCGCAGCCCGCGCCTCCTCAGTCGGCTGAACCTGGATGTTGCGGTAGCGGTTGATCCCAGTACCAGCCGGGATCAACTTACCGATGATCACGTTCTCCTTGAGACCGATCAGCTTGTCCGAACGCCCGTTGATAGCAGCGTCGGTCAGCACACGAGTGGTCTCCTGGAACGACGCCGCCGACAACCAGGAATCGGTGGCCAGCGAGGCCTTCGTGATACCCATCAGCACCGGACGACCAGCAGCCGGCTCGCCACCCTCGGCGACCACGGCGCGGTTGCCGGACTCGAAGTCCGCCCGCTCCACCAACGAACCAGGCAGGAACTCGGTCGCACCGGAGTCGATGATCGTGACCCGGCGGAGCATCTGCCGGACGATGACCTCGATGTGCTTGTCGTGGATCGCCACACCCTGGGCGCGGTACACCTTCTGCACTTCCTGCACCAGGTGCAGCTGAGCCTCACGCGGGCCCATGACGCGCAGGACCTCGTGCGGGTCCGGAGTACCTTCCAGCAGCTGCTGGCCGACGGCAACGTGGTCGCCGTCCTGCAGCGGGCCGGTGGCCGTGTTGGCGAGACGCTGACGCTTGGACAGCTTCTCGAACACGATCTCCTCGGAACCGTCGTCCGGGATCAGCGTGATCTTCCAGAAGCGGTCGCCGTCCTCGATGCGGACGCGACCGTCCACGTCGGCGATCGGCGCCTTGCCCTTCGGGACGCGGGCCTCGAAGAGCTCCTGGACACGGGGCAGACCGGTCGTGATGTCGTCACCGGCCACACCACCCTGGTGGAACGTACGCATCGTCAGCTGCGTGCCGGGCTCACCGATCGACTGGGCGGCGACGATGCCGACGGCCTCGCCGACGTCGACCAGCTGGCCGGTCGCCATCGAACGGCCGTAGCAGGACGCACACACACCGACCGCGGACTCACAGGTCAGCACGGAGCGGACCTTGACGCGGATGATGCCGGCCTCGACCAGGCGCTCGAGCGCAGGGTCACCGAGGTCGTCGCCGCGGTTGAGCACCAGGTTGCCGGAGGCGTCCAGGATGTCGTCCGAGCACGTGCGGGCGTAGACCGAGGTCTGCGAGAACTCGTGCAGGACGACCTTGTCGCCCAGCTGCTCGCCGACGGTCATCTGCACACCACGGGTGGTGCCGCAGTCGACCTCGCGGATGATGACGTCCTGCGAGACGTCCACCAGACGACGGGTCAGGTAACCCGAGTCGGCGGTGCGCAGCGCGGTGTCGGCCAGACCCTTGCGGGCACCGTGCGTCGCGATGAAGTACTCCAGCACCGACAAGCCCTCGCGGAACGAGTTCTTGATCGGGCGCGGGATGTACTCACCCTTCGGGTTGGTGACGAGACCACGCATACCCGCGAGTGAACGGACCTGCGTCATGTTGCCGGCAGCGCCGGACTGCACGATGACGCGGATCGAGTTGTCCTCGGGGAAGTTGTCTTCCATGATCTCGTGGACCTGCTCGGTGGCCTTGGTCCACACCTTGACCAGCTCGGAGTTGCGCTCCTCGTGGGAGAGCTGACCGCGCTGGTAGCGCTTCTCGACGGCGTCCGCGAGGCGCTCGTGCTCCTCGAGGATGTCCTGCTTCGCCGCGGGCACGAGGACATCCGAGATCGCGACGGTCACACCGGAACGGGTGGCCCAGTGGAAACCGGCGTCCTTCAGCTTGTCCAGCGTCCGGGCGACGGTGACCATCGGGTACCGCTCGGCGAGGTCGTTGATGATCACGGCCTGCCGCTTCTTGGGCATGACCTCGTTGATGAAGGCGTAGTCCTGCGGCAGGATCTCGTTGAACAGCACGCGACCCAGCGTGGTCTCCGCGAGCCACGGCTGACCGGGCTCCCAGCCTTCGGGCTCCTGGCCCTTGGGCGGGTTCTTGTCCGTGACGCGGATCTTCACCATCGACTGCAGGCCCAGGACCTTGCGGTCGAACGCCATCAGCGCCTCGGCGGGCGACGAGTACGAGTGACCCTCGCCCAGGTCGCCGACCTTGTGCCGGGTCAGGTGGTACAGGCCCGTCACCATGTCCAGACGCGGCATGGCCAGCGGCTTGCCGGACGCCGGGGACAGGATGTTGTTCGCCGACAGCATCAGGACGCGGGCCTCGGCCTGCGCCTCGGCGGACAGCGGCAGGTGGACTGCCATCTGGTCACCGTCGAAGTCGGCGTTGAACGCTTCACAGACCAGCGGGTGCAGCTGGATGGCCTTGCCCTCGACCAGCTGGGGCTCGAAGGCCTGGATGCCGAGGCGGTGCAGCGTGGGTGCGCGGTTGAGCAGCACCGGGTGCTCGGTGATGACCTCTTCCAGCACGTCCCACACGGCCGGGCGCGCACGCTCGACCATCCGCTTGGCGGACTTGATGTTCTGCGCGTGGTTGAGGTCCACGAGCCGCTTCATCACGAACGGCTTGAACAGCTCCAGCGCCATCTGCTTGGGCAGACCGCACTGGTGCAGCTTGAGCTGCGGGCCGACCACGATGACCGAACGGCCGGAGTAGTCGACGCGCTTGCCGAGCAGGTTCTGACGGAACCGGCCCTGCTTGCCCTTCAGCAGGTCGGACAGCGACTTCAGCGGGCGGTTACCGGGACCGGTGACCGGGCGGCCGCGGCGGCCGTTGTCGAACAGCGCGTCGACGGCCTCCTGCAGCATCCGCTTCTCGTTGTTGACGATGATCTCGGGAGCGCCGAGGTCGATCAGTCGCTTCAACCGGTTGTTGCGGTTGATGACGCGGCGGTACAGGTCGTTCAGGTCGGACGTGGCGAAGCGGCCACCGTCGAGCTGCACCATCGGGCGCAGGTCCGGCGGGATGACCGGGACGCAGTCGAGGACCATGCCCTGCGGGTTGTTGCGGGTCGCCTGGAAGGCGGCAACGACCTTGAGGCGCTTGAGCGCACGCAGCTTCTTCTGGCCCTTACCGCTGCGAATGGTCTCGCGCAGGATGTCGGCCTCGGCGTCGACGTCGTAGTCACCCAGAAGCTTCTGGATGGCCTCCGCGCCCATGGCACCGGTGAAGTAGTCGCCGTAACGGTCGTACAGCTCGCGGTAGAGCAGCTCGTCCGCGATCAGCTGAGCGCGCTCGAGCTTGGTGAACGTGGACCAGATCTCGTCGAGGCGGTCCAGCTCGCGCTGGGCGCGGTCGCGGAGCTGGCGCATCTCACGTTCGCCACCCTCCTTGACCTTGCGGCGCACGTCGGACTTGGCACCCTCGGCCTCGAGCTCGGCCAGGTCGGCCTCGAGCTTCTGGGCGCGGGCCTCCACGTCGGCGTCGCGGCGGTTCTCGACGCGCTTGCGCTCGACCTGCATCTCGCTCTCGAGCGTCGGCAGGTCGTTGTGGCGCAGCTCCGCGTTCACGCCCACGATGACGTAGGCGGCGAAGTAGATGATCTTCTCGAGGTCCTTGGGGGCCAGGTCGAGCAGGTAGCCCAACCGGCTGGGGACGCCCTTGAAGTACCAGATGTGCGTGACCGGAGCGGCGAGCTCGATGTGGCCCATGCGCTCACGACGCACCTTCGCACGGGTCACCTCGACGCCACAGCGCTCACAGATGATGCCCTTGAAGCGCACGCGCTTGTACTTGCCGCAGTAGCACTCCCAGTCCCGGGTGGGACCGAAGATCTTCTCGCAGAACAAGCCGTCCTTCTCAGGCTTGAGCGTGCGGTAGTTGATGGTCTCGGGCTTCTTGACCTCGCCGAAAGACCACTGGCGGATGTCGTCCGCGGTCGCGAGACCGATACGGAGCTCATCGAAGAAGTTGACGTCGAGCACGTCTACTCTCTTCCCCTTTTTAGATCGGTGGCAAAGGAGCTGGTCGGAGGGTCAGCGAGGGACGCGGGAGGCATCCCTCGCTGACCTGCGAGGTGACTAGTTGACGACGTCGTCCACGGAGGGCGACTCGGACCTCGACAGGTTGATGCCGAGGTTCGCGGCCGCGCGCTCCAGGTCTTCGTCGTCGCCGTCGCGCATCTCGATCGCGGCACCGTCCGAAGACAGGACCTCGACGTTGAGGCAGAGCGACTGCAGCTCCTTGAGCAGCACCTTGAAGGACTCCGGGATACCGGGTTCCGGGATGTTCTCGCCCTTGACGATGGCCTCGTAGACCTTCACGCGGCCGAGCACGTCGTCGGACTTGATGGTGAGAAGTTCCTGCAGGGTGTATGCGGCGCCGTACGCCTGCATCGCCCAGCACTCCATCTCACCGAAACGCTGACCACCGAACTGCGCCTTACCACCCAGCGGCTGCTGCGTGATCATCGAGTACGGGCCGGTGGAACGCGCGTGGATCTTGTCGTCCACCAGGTGCAGCAGCTTCAGGATGTACATGTAGCCGACCGACACCGGGAACGGGTACGGCTCGCCGGAGCGACCGTCGAAGAGCTGCGCCTTGCCGTTCTCCTTGACCATCCGCTCACCGTCGCGGTTCGGGATGGTGGAGCCCAGCAGGCCCGTGATCTCTTCTTCCTTCGCACCGTCGAACACCGGGGTGGCGGTCTTGGTGCCGGGCTCGACGTCGTACAGCTCCTCGGACAGGTTCTTCGCCCAGTCCGGGTCGCCGTTGATGCTCCAGCCCTGCTTGGCGATCCACCCGAGGTGGGTCTCCAGCACCTGGCCGATGTTCATACGACGCGGCACACCGTGGGTGTTCAGGATGATGTCGACCGGCGTGCCGTCCTCGAGGAACGGCATGTCCTCCGCGGGGAGGATCTTGCCGATGACGCCCTTGTTGCCGTGGCGGCCGGCGAGCTTGTCACCGTCCTGGATCTTGCGCTTCTGGGCCACGTAGACGCGGACGAGCTCGTTCACGCCCGGAGGCAGCTCGTCGTCGTCCTCACGCGAGAAGACGCGGATGCCGATGACCTTGCCGTACTCACCGTGCGGCACCTTCAGCGACGTGTCGCGCACCTCGCGCGCCTTCTCACCGAAGATCGCGCGGAGCAGGCGCTCCTCGGGCGTCAGCTCGGTCTCGCCCTTGGGCGTGACCTTGCCGACGAGGATGTCGCCGGGCTGGACCTCGGCACCGATGCGGATGATGCCGCGCTCGTCCAGGTCGGCCAGGACCTCTTCGGAGACGTTCGGGATGTCCCGGGTGATCTCCTCGGCACCGAGCTTCGTGTCGCGGGCGTCGATCTCGTGCTCCTCGATGTGGATCGAGGTGAGAACGTCGTCCTGCACGAGGCGCTGCGACAGGATGATCGCGTCCTCGTAGTTGTGGCCTTCCCACGGCATGATCGCCACGAGCAGGTTCTTGCCGAGCGCCATCTCGGCGTTCTCGGTGCAGGGACCGTCCGCCAGGACCTGACCCGCCTCGATCCGGTCGCCCTCGTTCACGATGGGCTTCTGGTTGATGCAGGTGCCCTGGTTCGAGCGACGGAACTTGTGCAGCGCGTAGGTGTTGCGCGCACCGTCGTCGGCCATGACGGTGATGTAGTCGGCGGAGACCTCCTCGACCACACCCGTCTTCTTCGCGACGACGACGTCACCGGCGTCGACGGCGGCACGCAGCTCCATACCGGTGCCGACCAGCGGCGACTCGGAACGCAGCAGCGGCACGGCCTGACGCTGCATGTTCGCACCCATCAGGGCGCGGTTCGCGTCGTCGTGCTCGAGGAACGGGATCATGGCGGTCGCGGCCGACACCATCTGGCGCGGCGAGACGTCCATGTAGTCGACGTCGGTCGGGTCGATGAACTCGACCTCGCCGCCCTTCTTGCGGACCAGGACGCGGTCGTCGGTGAAGTTGCCCTCGTCGTCGGTCGGCGAGTTCGCCTGCGCCTTGACGTAGCGGTCTTCCTCGTCCGCGGTGAGGTAGTCGATCTGGTCGGTGACCCGGCCGTCGACGACCTTGCGGTACGGCGTCTCGATGAAGCCGAACGGGTTGACCCGCGCGTAGCTCGAGAGCGAACCGATCAGGCCGATGTTCGGGCCTTCCGGCGTCTCGATCGGGCACATGCGGCCGTAGTGCGACGGGTGGACGTCGCGGACCTCCATGCCGGCGCGCTCACGGGACAGACCACCGGGACCCAGTGCCGACAGGCGGCGCTTGTGGGTCAGACCCGCGAGCGGGTTGGTCTGGTCCATGAACTGCGACAGCTGCGAGGTGCCGAAGAACTCCTTGATCGCCGCCACGACGGGACGGATGTTGATCAGGGTCTGCGGCGTGATGGCCTCGACGTCCTGCGTGGTCATGCGCTCGCGGACGACGCGCTCCATGCGGGACAGACCGACGCGGATCTGGTTCTGGATCAGCTCACCGACCGTGCGCAGACGACGGTTGCCGAAGTGGTCGATGTCGTCGACCTCGACGGGCACGTCGCCACCGGCGGCGGCGTCCATCATCGTCTCACCCGCGTGCAGGCGAACGAGGTACTCGATCGTCGTGACGATGTCGTCCTCGGTGAGGACACCGGTGTTGATGTCGGTGTCCAGGCCCAGCTTCTTGTTGACCTTGTAACGGCCAACCTTCGCCAGGTCGTAGCGCTTGTCCTTGAAGAACAGGTTCTCCAGCAGGGCCTGCGCCGACTCCTTCGTGGGCGGCTCGCCCGGACGCAGCTTGCGGTAGATGTCGAGCAACGCCTCGTCGGTACCCGCGGTGTGGTCCTTCTCGAGCGTGGTCAGCAACGTCTCGCTGAACGCGAACCGCTCGCGAATCTGCTCCGTGCTCCAGCCCAGAGCCTTCAACAGCACCGTCACCGGCTGGCGACGCTTGCGGTCGATGCGGACACCGACGGTGTCGCGCTTGTCGACGTCGAACTCCAGCCAGGCACCCCGGGACGGGATGATCTTGACGCTGAAGACGTCCTTGTCCGTCGTCTTGTCGACCGCGGTGTCGTAGTAGACACCAGGGGACCGCACGAGCTGAGAGACCACCACGCGCTCGGTGCCGTTGATGATGAACGTGCCCTTGCTCGTCATCATCGGGAAGTCACCCATGAACACCGTCTGGCTCTTGATCTCGCCAGTGGTGTGGTTGGTGAACTCGGCCGTGACGAACAACGGTGCCGCGTACGTCATGTCCTTGTCCTTGCACTCTTCCGTCGAGGCCTTGACCTCGTCGTAGCGTGGGTCGGAGAAGGACAGTGACATGGAGCCGGAGAAGTCCTCGATCGGCGAGATCTCGTTGAGGACCTCTTCGAGGCCACCCGTCGGGTTCTCGTCTCCGGCGTCGATGCGGCGCTGGAACCACGCCTCGTCGCCGGTCAACCACTCAAAGGACTGGATCTGCAGGTCAAGCAGGTTGGGCGTCGAAAGCGGCTCATTAATCTTCGCGAACGAGACCCGCTTCGGCGCTCCAGGGATCCCCGACGTGGAGTTGGTCGCAGCAGTGGCCTTGGTCGCGCGAGAGATCGCCAAGATGCGTCCTTCCAGGGACAAATAGCTGGCTAGAGCGAACTAGCACGGCTGTCAAGGGTGCGGCGCTGCTCGACTAATCCACGCTCTCGGCGAAGGGCAAGCGGAAAATGGGCAGCGCAAAGGGGCAGTCTAGCCACACGCACGGCGACTGTCGAGAGGCACCTGGAAGGACCCTCCTCTTGCTCACCGACAGAGTGACCCTGCATGAGCGTGCAGTCAAGATGTCGGCGGCCGATCCACCCTCTGGATGGAGCGCCCTTCACCGTCTTTCACCCATTTGACCTGCACAAACACGCGTGCGGCCGTTTTGGTGGGAAGTTGGCGGCTTCAAGCGGACTTACAGAGCGCCACGAGAATCCGTGTGACCGAGATCACGCGTGTCGGGGCTGGCGGAGGGCGTCCCGGCGGTGCATTCCAGGCACTTCGGGGACCTCACGGGCGAAGTTGATCTTAGGGCACGGAGGTGGGGTGCCCCCAACCGGCCCGGGCCAAACGACCAGGCCGGGAAGGGCGTCGGAGTGAGCGGGCACGGCCCCGCTGGAGAGGGCACGCGGGGAGCTTTCGTACCCCAGGAGCGAGCGCCAGGGCTCCGCGTGCGGGTCAGCAGCCTTGCAGCTGGCGGTTCTGCTCGGCCGTCGCGCCGAACATCTCCATGTTGTCGATCTTCCAGCGGCCGCCGTCGTCGACCGCGCTCACGCGGAGCATGGCGGTGCCGCCGCCCGACTGGTTGTCGGTGGTGCGGGTGGTGACCTGGTCGGCGAAGACCAGGACGGTGGCGTGGCCGTCCTTCAGGGATGACACGGCTGACGAGACCACACGGACGGTCACGACGAGCTTCTGCTGCGGCGCGACCTCCTTCACCGGGCCGAACACGGCGTTGTACTGGCAGAGGGCTTTGCCGGTGAGCAGCTCGCGGGCGGCCTTCTCGGTGGCTTCGACGTCGGCGAAGTTGTAGGAGAACGACTTCTCCACGGCCTCGCGGATCTGGCCGTTGACCGCCGAGGTGGTCGCGGAGTCGACCAGGGCGGCGTCGTAGGACACCGAGCGGGACTTGACCAGGAAGAACGTGCCCAGGCCCGCCAGCAGGACCGCGATCAGCAGCAACGCCGTCGGCAGCAGCCACGCCTGCTTCGAGCCTGCCGTCGCCGGTGCCTCGGCCTCTTCCTGCTCTGCCTTCTCGAGCGACGCCTTCGAGGGCTTCGCGGCCTTCTGCTTCTTCACGGCCGGCTTCACCGCCGGCGGCGTCCACTCGACCGCTTCCGGCGCCTTGAGCTCGTCCACACCACCAGCGACCTCGTCGACAGCAGGCTCGTCGACAGCGGCACCGGCCTCGTCAGCGACCACCCCGTCGACAGCCACGTCCTCGGCCGCCACGCCCGCGGCCTCGTTCACAGCGGGATCGGAGGCGCGCCGGTGCAGACCGGCGACCTTGGGGCGGCCTCCGGCGGGCGGGGTCGGGATGGGGCGGCGGCGGGATGGGGGCACGAGCTCTCGTCCAATCAACTTCTGGCCGAATCAGACGCCCGCCCGCAGCGGGCCCAGCTGGCTCAGCTTCCAGCCGTCCTCGGTGCGGGTGAGCTTGGTCAGGTACCGGTTGATCTTGGTGACCTTCTGGCCGTTGTCCGGGGTCACGGTGCTCTCGACGACGGCGATCATCGACGCGGTGCCCGCGCGGTCGTCCAGCTCGGTGATGGCGGAGTCCAGAACCTTCGACGACGTCACGGACTTGGCGTCGACCAGCTGCTTCTTGCGCGAGTCCTTGTCCTTGTCGATCTCGGCGCGCAGGTCGCCGGTGGACGAGTTGAGCCAGCGCTGCAGGTCCTCGTCGACCTTCTTGTAGTCCAGCGTCAGGAAGTTCGTGATGCCCACCTGGCCGGAGCGCAGGGCGTCGTCGCGGGTGGCGGCGTACGAGGACTCCGACGAGTTGGACGCCGAGTACCAGGCCACGCCGAAGTACGCGGCGTAGCCGAACGTCAGGACCGCCAGCACCGCGGCGACCACCGTGAAGATCCGCACTACTTCTTCCCCTCCGGCAAACCCAGCAGCTGGCCCAGCGACGTCAGCAGCGGCAGCTCCGGGGCTGCCTGCTGGCCGGTCGGCTCCTGGCCCGGCTGCGTCGTCGCGTTGCCGACCGGCGTCGTCGGCGTTCCACCGTACGGCGCATTCTGAGAGCCTCGCACCGAGGTGGCCGATCCGCGCGCGAGAGCGCAGTAAGCCTGCGTGTTCAGCGGCGCAGCAGAGGTGTCGCTGCCTGGACGCACGGTCGTGCCCTCGTATCCGGCGGTGCACGGCATCGGGTCGAACACGTTCAGCGCGAGCCCGAAGTGCGCGGAACCGTCACCCGGCGCCACGCTGAAGCCGCCACCGACGGCGATGGGGTACGTCACCGCGATCTGTTCCAAACCATCGCGCCTGGTCACGAGGATGTTCGAGGTCGTCAGCAGGTTCGCGAAGACCACCCCGAGGTTCGGCCCGCTCTCCTTCAGCAACGCCGACACCTGCTCGGACGCCGGCGGCACCGCGACGATCAACCGCCGCAGATCGCCGTCGGACGCCTTCAGCTGCTCGGCGAGCAACCGCAGGTCACCGCTGAACGACCGGATGGCGCCGCCCTGCGAAGCCTGCGTGGCCAGCACGATCCGACCGTCCTTCAGCAGCTGCGTGGTCTGCGGCAGGTGCTCCTGAGCAGCTGCGGTGAACGCCGCGGTGTTGTCGATCAACACCTGCAGGTCGCCACCGGTGCCGCTGAACGCGTTGTGCAGCTCGTCGACGACGGTCCGCAGCGAGTCGGTGGGCACCGACGACGCGAACGCGTCCAGGTTCGACAGCAGCCCGTCGACCGGCGGCGGCGTCTTGGTCGCCGACCGCGGGATGACCGACCCGGCCTCCAGGTACGGCGCCCCGTCGCTCTTCGGCCGCAGGTCCACGTACTGCTCACCGACCGCCGACCGGTTGGCCACCACGGCCTCGGTCGCGGCGGGCACCCGCGGAGCGTCGGCGTCCAGCTCCAGGTCCACCTCGACACCGTCGGACGTCAGCCGCAACTGCCCGACCCTGCCGATCGTGACACCGCGGTACGTGACCTCGGCGTTGGTGAAGATGCCGCCCGAATCGGCGAGCTGCATCGTCACGACCGTCGACGACGACTTGAACAGGCCCACGTACGTCGCGCTGACGTACGAAATGCCCAGCAACGCGACCAGCACGAACGCGCCGATCTTGAGCTTGGTTCCCCGCGTGATCACTTGCGACCACCTCCCAGCAGCCCGCCGAGCAGGTCGCCCAGCCCGGACCCGGTGCCCTGCCCGAGGTTCGGCAGCGGGATGTTCGGCATCGGCAACGGCGTCCCCTGGCTCGGGATCAGCGAGTCGATCGGCGACTGCCGCGACCGCCCGAGGTTGTCGAGGATCGTGCCGAGGTTCAGGTCCAGATCGATGAACGCGTTGGTGTAGTCACCCTTGATGCCGTCGACCGCCTCGTCCGGGAACGGGTAGGTCAGCAGCAGCTCCAGCGACTTCGGCAGGTTCTGCCCCGACTCGGCGAGCTTCGTCAGCGTCGGCTGCAGCGCCTTCAGGTCCGCCACGATGTCGTCCCGGCTCTTCTTCACCGTGTCCGTCGCGACGTCGGAAAGGTTGTTCAGCGACTTCAGCAACGTCACCAGCTGCGTGCGCTGTTCCGCGAGCACTTTCAGACCGGGCTCCAGGTCCGTCAGCGCCACCGCGATCTTCTCGCGCTGCTGGGCCAGCGTCCCGGCGAGCCGGTTGATCGAGTCGAGCGCGCGGACGATCTCCGCCTTGTGCTTGTCCAGCTCCCCGACGAACGTGTTGAGGTTGCCCAGCAACGAACGGATCTCCGTCTCGTTGCCCTCCAACGCGGCGTTGAGCTCCTTGGTGATGTTCTGCAGCTGCGCGACACCGCCGCCGTTGAGCAGCATCGACAACGCGCCGAAGACCTCTTCGACCTCGGGGTTGCGGTTCGTCTTGTTCAACGGGATCACAGCGTTGTCGGCCAACTTGCCGGTCGCGTCCTTGGGTTTGCCCAGCTCGACGAACTTCTCACCGAGCAACGCGGACTGGCGCAGCTTGGCGAACGCGTTCGCCGGCAGCTGCACGTCGCCGTTGACCAGCATGGTGACCTCGGCGGTCCAGCCGTCGGAGCCGAGGTCGATCTTCTCGACCCGCCCGACCGGCACGTCGTTGACCTTCACACCCGCCTGCGGCACCAGGTCCAGCACGTCCCTGAACTGCGCCTTGACCCGGTACGGGTGATCACCGACGTCGGCACCGCCCGGCAGCGGCAGGTTGTAGACGCCGTCGAACCCGCCGGACCCGCAGCCCGAGACCAGCAACAACGCCGTCAGTCCCACGACCAGCTTCTTCACTGGGGCACCCCCGCGAGCGGCAGGGGCAACGGCAGCTTGCCCGCATTCAGGTCGCTGAGCACCTCGGCGGGCGACTTCAGCGGAATCGCACCGGTCAGCAACGGCTCCAGCTGCTTGCACGTCTGCGCGAGCACCGGCGGCACGTTGTTCGGCGTCGCCTGCTGGATCAGCTTGCAGATCAGCACGATCGGCGGCTGGTTCAGCTCGTTGATGTTCGCGCGGGTGTCGAGCGTGCCGGACGCCGCGTTGTACGAGTTCTGCAGGTTGCCCAGCGCCAGCGGGGCCACGTCGAGCGTCTCCGCCAGCGCGGCCCGCTGGTTCACCAGCACCTGCGTGATCGACGCGAGCTTGTCCACGTTGGACTTGAGCACCGCGCGGTTGTCCTTGATGAAGCCCTGCACCTGCTGCAACGCGGTCGCGAGCTCGTTCAACGCGGCACCGAGATCGCCGCGTTCGTCGGCGAGCATCTTCGACACGTCCGCGAGCTGCTTGTTGAAGTCGCGCACCTGGCTGTCGTTCGCGGCCAGCATCGCGGTGAACTTCTGCAGGTTGTCGACGGTCGCGAAGAGGTCCTCTTTGGACCCCGACAGCGTGCGAGTCGCCTGGCCGAGGTTCTTCAACATGTCGTTGAGCGCCTGGCCGTTGCCCTCGAGGTTCTTCGCCGCCGAGTTCAGCAGATCGGCCAACGCACCGTCGGCATTCGCACCGTTAGGACCCAGCGCGGTCGTGAGCTTGTCCAACGACGAGTACAGGTCGTCCAGCTCAACGGGCGTTGCGGTGCGCTCGCGCGGGATCACGGCGTTGTCGCCCAGCATCGGTCCACCGGTGTAGGCGGGTGCGAGCTGCACGTACCGGTCGCTGACCACGCTCGGCGCGACCACGACGGCCTGCGCGCTCTCCGGCACCCGCACGTCGCGGTCGACGGTGAAGACGACCTTGACCGTCTTGCCCTCCGGCGTGACCTCGTCGATGGTGCCGACCTTCACGCCCAGCACCCGCACGTCACCACCGGGGTAGACACCGACGGCCGCGGCGAAGTGCGCGGTGACCTTGCGCCCGTTCATGGAGGCGAAGACCCACCAGAGCCCTGCCGTCACGACCAGCGCGAGAACGCACGCGATCGCGATGAACCGGCCTACTTTGCTGTGCGCGGCAGTGGTCATCGCTGCACCCCCGGAGGCAGGCAGCCTTCCTCGTTGAACCCGACGACGCCGAGGTTCACCGAGGGCGGCAGCAGACCGCAGATGTAGGTGTCGAACCAACGGCCGTTGCCCAGGGTGTTCGCGAACACCCGGTAGAACGGCGCCATCAGCGCGAGGCTGCGGTCGAGGTTGTCCTGGTTGCGCTGCAGGATCGTGGTGACCCTGCCGAGCTGTTCCAGCGCGGGCCTGAGCTGGTTCTGGTTGTCGGCCACCAGACCGCTGAGCTCACGCGAGAGGTCGCGGGTGCCGGTCAGCAACGCGCTGATCGACTCGCGGCGCTTGCGCAGCTCGCCCAGCAGCAGGTTGCCGTCCGAGAGCAGCTTCTCGAACTCCGCGTTGCGGTCGGCCAGCGTCTTGGTCAGCTGCCGGGTGTTGTCCAGCAGCTTGGCCAGCTGCTCGTCGCGCGAGGAGATCGTCTTCGAGAGCGCGGACAGGCCGTCCAGCGCGCCCCGCACGTGCTCCGGCGAGTTCTTGAAGGTGTCGGACAGGACCGTGAAGCTGTCCGCGAGCTGCTTGGTGTCGATCTGACCGACGGTGGTCGCGAGTCCGTTGAAGGCCTCGTTCACGTCGTACGGCGCGAGCGTGCGTTCCTTCGGGATCGGGTCACCCGGCGACAACGGCGCGCTCCCCTGCGGGTCGAGCGCCACGAACTTCTGGCCCAGCAACGTCTTGATGCGGATCATCGCGGTCGTCCGGTCGCCCACCCAGGCGTCCTTGACCTTGAACGTCACCCGCACCCGGTCGCCGTTGAGCTTGACCTTGGTGACCTTGCCGACCTTCACGCCGGCGACGCGGACCTCGTTGCCCGGCACCAGACCCGCTGCCTCGCTGAAGTCCGCGGCGTAGGCCGTGCCACCGCCGACGATCGGCAGGTCGTCGGAGTAGAACGCGGCCAGCAACACCAGGACGATCAACGTCAGGCTGATCGCGCCGGTCCTGATCGGGTTGCTCGTCTTCATCGGCGGCACCTCTGCTGTGTCACCGGCAACGCCGTGATCGGAATCGGGTTCGGGATGACCGGCGGCACGGCGACCTGACCGCTGGCCTCGCACAGGTAGAAGTTGAACCACGAGCCGTAGGTCGCGGTCCGCGTGATCGTCTCCAGCTTGTTGGGCAGACGCTGCAACATGCGGTCGACGAGCACCTCGTTGTCGCCCAGCGTCTTCGAAACGATGCCGAGCTGCGCGATGTCGTTCTTCAACGGTTCGCGGCCCTGTTCCAGCAGGCCGGCGGTGGCGTTGGTCAGGTCGCCGAGCGCGGTGATCGCGTCACCGATCGGCTGGCGGTCCTGCGCGAGCCCGGAGACCAGCGACTGCAGCGTGACCACGAGGTTGTTGAAGTCCTCGTCGCGCGAGTTGACGGTGTCCAGCGCGGTGTTGAGGTTGTCGACGACCTCGCCGATGACCTTGTCCTTGCTGGCCAGTGTGCTGGTCAGCGACGCCGTGTGCTGGAGCAGGCTGTCGATCGTGCTGCCTTCTCCCTGCAGCACCTGGATGATCTCGAACGACAGCTTGTTCACGTCCTCCGGCGACAGGGCCTGGAAGAGCGGCTTGAAGCCGTTGAACAGCACGGTGAGGTCGAGCGCGGGCTTGGTGCGCTCCAACGGGATCGTGCCGCCCTCAGGCAGCACCGCCCTGGTGTCACCGGTGCCGGCCTCCAGCGCGATGTACCGCTGTCCGACCAGGTTCCGGTACTTGATCGTCGCGGTGACCGCCTCCGGCAGCTTGCGGTCGCCGTCGATCGAGAACGCCACCTCGGCGGTCTTGCGGTCGACGACCTTGATCTCGTCGACCTGACCGACGCGGACACCGGCGATGCGGATGTCGTCGCCCTCGTTCAACGCGGTGGCGTCGGTGAACCGCGCCTTGTACTCCGTGGCACTGGCCAGGTTCACGTTGGCGATGGTGACCGCGAGCAGCGTGGTGGCGAGGATCGTGACCACCGCGAAGGTGATCAGCTTGAGCAGCGGGGAGAGCACGCCTTTCACTTGACCGTCACCTCCGTTCCGCGCACGAGCGGCCCGAGCAGCAGGCTCGACCAGCCGGGCATGTCCTGCGGGTCGACGCCGATGCGCGGTCCGAACAGCGCCGCGATCAACCTGGCCTCCTCCGGCGAGTTGGCGAGCCTGAGCACGTCCGCGGACTGCGGCACCGTCACGTTGCCGGCGTTGGCGGGCGGCAGGATCCCGTCGTTAGCGACGCGGGCGGGCGGCGGCGAGCTGGAGCCGTCCTGCACCGGGCCCTCCGGCGGGTACTGCGGGAACGGGTTCGGGCGCGGCACCAGGTCGTAGCAGCGGGGTCCGCGCTTGTCCCGGTACTCGGGCTCGTCGAGGTTCGGCTTGTACTTGCCGCGGTTCTGCGTGATCTCCAGCGTGATGTGCAGGCCGGGCTCGTTGGTGCCCTCACCGAACGCCTTGCTGATCACCGGCTCGAACTCCGCGAGCCCCTTGAGCAGGCACGGGTACTCGGGCGCGTACTTGGCCAGCAGCTCCAGCGTCGGGCGGCCGGTGTCGGCGAGCGCGATGATGTTGTTCTTGTTGACCGTGACGAAGCTGGTGACGTCCTGCGAGGTCGTGGTCAGCGACCCGTACAGCGCGAGCAGGTTGTCGCGCTGCTCGACGACGGTCTTGGTCGTCGTGGTCATGTCGTTGAGCGCCTGCAACAGGTCCGGCGCGGCGTCGGCGTAGACGTTCGAGACGTCCGCGAGCTTGGAGATGTTCTCCTTCAACGCGGGCAGCTGCGGGTTGAGCTCGCCGAGGTACTTGTCGAGCGACACCAGCGTCTGACCGAGCGGCTTGCCTCGGCCGTCGAGCGCCTGCGACAACGCGGTCAGCGTGGTCGCGAGCTTCTCCGGCTGGATCGCCTGCAGCACCGGCATCAGGTTGTCGAGCACGCGTTCCAGCTCGATCGCGCTGCTGGTGCGGTCCTGCTCGATGACCGCGCCCTCCTTGATGGCCGCGTTCTTCTGCTGCGGCAGCACGAGGTTCACGTACCGCTCGCCGAACAACGTCTTGGGCAGCAGGCGCGCGCTGACGTTGGCGGGGATCTCGTTGACCTTGTCCGGCAGCAGCGCGAGCTCCAGCTCGGCACCGTCGCCGCTGGTGCGGACGGCCTTCACCGAGCCGACGATCAGGCCGCGCACCTTGACGTCGCTGGCCGTCTGCAGCTGGTTGCCGATGTGGTCGGTCTTGAGCGTGACCTTCACGTACTCACCGAAGGCGTCCTTGTACAACGCCACCGTGAGCGACAGGAACATGGCGATCGCGAGAAGAAAGGCGATGCCCAGCACGCGTTTCTTCATCCCGCGATCCTCACCGTCGTCGTAGCACCCCAGATCGCGAGGCTGAGGAAGAAGTCCAGCAGCGCCGTCGTCACGATCGCGGTCCGCACCGCGCGTCCCACGGCCACACCCACGCCTGCCGGACCGCCGGAAGCGCGGTAGCCGTAGTAGCAGTGGGTCATGATGATCACGACCGCGAACACCAGCACCTTGCCGAACGACCACAGCACGTCGATCGGGGGTAGGAACAGGTTGAAGTAGTGGTCATACGTACCCGCCGACTGCCCGTAGAACTCGACAGTGATCGTTCTGGCGGCCAGGTAACTCGTCAGCAGGCCGATCACGTACAGCGGGATGATCGCGACGAAGCCCGCGATGATCCGCGTGGTGACCAGGAACGGCAGGCTGGGGATGCCCATGACCTCCAGCGCGTCGATCTCCTCGGAGATCCGCATGGCGCCGAGCTGGGCCGTGAAGCCGGACCCCACCGTCGCACTCAGTGCGAGACCTGCGACCAGCGGCGCGATCTCGCGGGTGTTGAAGTAGGCGGACACGAACCCGGCGAACGCGGACGTGCCGATCTGGTTGAGCGCGGTGAAGCCCTGAAGGCCGACGACCGTGCCCGTGAACACGGACAGCCCGACCATCACACCGATCGTGCCGCCGATGACCGCGAGCGCGCCGGAACCGAAGCTGACCTCGGCCAGCAGCCGCATGGTCTCCTTCGAGTACCGCTTGAGCGCACGCGGCGTCCAGGCCAGCGCCTTGATGTAGAACGCCAGCTGGTCGCCGAATCCGTCCAGAGTGGACAGCGCCTTGTTCGCCATCAGCTCCCCTTCGCGGGCACGACCTGCAGGTAGATCGTGGTGAGGACGAAGTTGACGAAGAACAGCAGCAGGAACGTGATGACCACGGCCTGGTTCACCGCGTCACCCACGCCCTTCGGCCCACCGGCCGGGTTGAGGCCCCGGTACGCGGCCACGATGCCCGCGATGAACCCGAAGATCAGCGCTTTGAGCTCGCTGATCCACAGGTCGGGCAGCTGCGCCAACGCGCTGAAACTCGCGAGGTACGCGCCGGGCGTGCCGTCCTGCATGATCACGTTGAAGAAGTAGCCACCGAGCACGCCGACGACGCTCACCATGCCGTTGAGCAGCACGGACACCAGCATCGCCGCCAGCACCCGCGGCACCACGAGACGGTGGATCGGACTGACGCCGAGCACTTCCATGGCGTCGATCTCTTCGCGGATCTTGCGAGAACCGAGATCAGCACAGATGGCCGAGCCACCCGCACCCGCGATCAGCAGCGCCGTCACGATCGGGCTGGCCTGCTGGATGATCGCGAGCACACTGGCCGCGCCGGTGAACGACTGCGCACCGATCTGCCGCGTAAGACTTCCCAGCTGCAGCGCGATGACCGCACCGAACGGGATGCTGACAAGAGCCGTCGGCAACACCGTGACGCTGACGATGAACCAGCTCTGCTGGATGAACTCCCGAAGCTGGAACGGCCGCCGGAACGTCGTCCGCACGACGTCGATCCCGAGCTGGCACAGCTTCCCGGTCTCCCGCAGCGCACCAGCGCCGGGGAACGAGGTCTGCGTGGTCACAGAACACCACCCTGCCGAGGCCACGGGCTGGGCGAAGGCGCTGCCGCAGGTGCCCCGGCATGCACGCCGTACCGCACCTGCTCCTCAGCGGTGAGGCTCTCGATGATCCCCTGCTGAGCCTGGTAAGGCAGCTGGTGAATGATCGACATGACCCGGTCCTTGCGCCGCCGGACAGCATCGCGGAACGGCAGCCCCGGCGTCGGCTCGATCTGCGGGATGATCCCCCGCACGTCCTCCGACGTGGAGCCGTCCGAGTGCCCGGCGTCCGCATGCGCCTGCTCGGCCGCCATCGTGGCCGTGTCCTTCTCCTCGGACATGCCGATGGGCCCCAGCCGCCGCCCGTTGAGGAACTGCTCGACCACCGGCTCGTCGCTGGTCAGCAACACCTCACGCGGCCCGAACATGACAAGCTCGCGCCGGAACAACATCCCCAGGTTGTCCGGCACGGTCCGCGCAATGTTGATGTTGTGCGTGACGATCAGAATCGTCGCGTCGATCTGCGCGTTGAGATCGATCAGCAACTGACTCAAATACGCCGTGCGAACAGGATCGAGCCCGGAGTCCGGCTCGTCGCACAAAATGATCTCGGGGTCGAGCACCAGCGCCCGCGCCAGCCCAGCACGCTTGCGCATACCGCCGGAGATCTCACCGGGGAGCTTCTTCTCCGCACCGACGAGACCGACCATCTCCATCTTCTCGAGGACGATGCGCCGAACCTCGGCCTCCGTCTTGCGAGTGTGCTCCCGCAACGGAAACGCGATGTTGTCGTACAGGTTCATCGACCCGAACAACGCACCGTCCTGGAACAGCACGCCGAACATCTTCCGGATCTCGTACAACCGGTGCTCAGAACACCGCACCAGATCCGTGCCATTAATAATGATCTTGCCCTGCTCCGGCTTGAGCAGCCCAACCAGCGACTTCAAGAACACACTCTTACCGGTACCGGAAGGACCGAGCATCACGCTGACCTCACCGGGCGGCAGCGTGAGCGTGACGTCCTGCCAGATGGTCTGCTTGCCGAAGGACTTGGTCAGACCCTCGACGACCACCTCGACGCCCATCCGCACCTCCGCACACGCCCGAGGACGCCGCGGCGATCGGCGTCACACCTGGGCAACGAGTTCGTTCGCGGCAGGTTACTCACCAGTTGGCCTAACGGCGGTTGCGTTCCGATAACGCCACGCTGCGTGACCTCGCAAAACGGTCACGACCCCCTAGACCACTGCCTGACAACCGGGAATTCCGAGACCCGCGTGACTCCAATCACACCGCCCAAGATCACCCCCGATGCCGCAGCCGAGGCGACCCGAAGGCGAAGCCGAGGCGTCTTTAGCTTTTCTCGTGTGGTTCCGGTGGGGGTCCCCGTCACGAGTCGTGCCACAGCTCTTGCCGCGCACGAGGAGGGGTGGGGAAAACCAAC
>NZ_JBSGXZ010000064.1:0-38444 GCF_053610285.1 Lentzea sp. NPDC054927 | reverse complement strand
GTGCTGAGGCACGACTCGTGACGGGGACCCGCCCGGCACGCTGTTACAAGCTAAGGACACCTCGGCTTCGCCTTCGGGTCGCCTCGCCTTCGGCTTCGCTTGGTTTGCCTTGTGCGGCAAGCACAACGCCCCGGTCCGCGTGCGGACCGGGGCGTTGTGTGTGGCGGGGTGGTGCTTGTTAGGCCGGAGTGAAGGCCAGGGCCACGTTGTGGCCGCCGAAGCCGAACGAGTCGTTCACTGCGGCTTCTAGCTTGATCTTGCGGGGTTCGCCTGCGACTACGTCGAGGGTTACTGCGGGGTCGAGGTTCTCCAGGTTGAGCGTTTGGGGAACCACGCCGTCGCGGATCGACAGGACGGTCACGATGGCTTCTACTGCGCCTGCTGCGCCCAGGAGGTGGCCCAGGGCGCCCTTGGGGGCGGTTAGGACCGGGTGGTCGCCGATTGCTTTGCGGATTGCCACGGTTTCTGCGACGTCGCCTACCGGGGTGGAGGTGGCGTGGCAGTTCACGTGGCCCACGTCGGACGGTTCGATGCCGCCTGAGCGCAGGGCCGCTGCGATGGCGCGGGACTGGCCCACGCCTTCGGGGTCTGGTGCGGTGATGTGGTAGCCGTCGGCTGAGGTGCCGATGCCTGCCAGGCGGCCGTAGATCTTGGCGCCTCGGGCTTCGGCGAACTCGCGGCGTTCCAGGACCATGACGCCCGCGCCTTCGCCCAGTACGAAGCCGTCGCGGGCCGTGTCGAACGGGCGCGAGGCTTTTTCTGGTTCGTCGTTGCGGGTGCTCATGGTGCGGGCCTGTGAGAAGCCCGCCACCGGGATTGCCGTGATGCACGCTTCCGCGCCGCCTGCGACGACCACGTCGGCTTCGCCGGACTTGATCATGCGGTAGGCCCAGGCGATGGCCTCTGCGCCTGACGCGCAGGCGGAGACCGGGGCGTGCACGCCTGCTTGGGCCTTGAGTTCCAGGCCCACGTGGGCTGCCGGGCCGTTCGGCATCAGCATCGGGACGGTCAGCGGCGACACCTTGCGCAGGCCGTGCTGTTCCAGGAGGTCGTCCTGGGTCAGCAGGGTGATGGCGCCGCCGATGCCCGTGCCGATGATGACGGCGAGGCGCTGGCGGTCGACGGTGTCGTCGTTGTGCCCGGCGTCGGACCACGCCTGGCGGGACGCCACGATGGCGACCTGCTCGGAGCGGTCCAGGCGCCGCGCTTCCACGCGGGGCAGGACCTCGGTGGGGTCGACTACGAGTTCCGACGCGATTTTGACCGGCAGTTCGTACTTGTCGACCCAGTCGTGGGTCATGGGGCGGACCCCGCTCTTGCCGGCGAGCAGCGCGTCCCACGTCGACATCACGTCACCACCGAGCGGGGTGGTGGCACCCAGCCCGGTGATGACGACGTCGACGTCCGACGTCACTTGTTGCTGGTGATGTAGTTCACCGCGTCACCAACGGTCTTGAGGTTGGCCAGCTCGTCGTCCGGGATCTTCACGCCGAACTTGTCCTCCGCCTGGACGGCGATCTCGACCATCGACAGCGAGTCGATGTCGAGGTCGTCCACGAAGGACTTCTCAGCGGTGACGTCGTCGGCGGCCACACCGGCGACCTCTTCGACGATCTCGGCAAGACCGGACAGGACGTTGTCGCTCACTGAAGTTCCCTTTCGATTGAAACGATGGAAAAACTGGGGGCACTCACGGGCACGTGACCACCTGTCCCGCGTAGGACAGGCCTGCGCCGAACCCGACCATCAGCACCACGTCTCCGCTGGAGATCTCGCCCGCCGCCCGCATGTGATCGAGCGCCAGGGGGATCGAGGCGGAGGAGGTGTTGCCGGATTCGACGATGTCTCGAGCGACCTTCAGGTCCTCCCGCGCACCATTGTTGCGCAGGCGCTTGGCGATCGCCTCGATGATCCGCAAGTTTGCCTGGTGCGGGGCGAACACGTCCACATCGGACAGTTCGACGCCCGCGAGTTCGGCGGCGCGGATCGCGATGGGCGAGATCTGCGTCGTCGCCCAGCGGAAGACCGTCTGGCCTTCCTGGTGGATGAACGAGTCGCGGTCGTCGATCCTGATGACCTCGGACATCGTGCCGTCCGAGCCCCAGGCGACCGGGCCGATCTGGTTCTCGTCGCTGGCGCCGACGACGACGGCACCCGCGCCGTCCGCGAAGATGATCGCGGTCGAGCGGTCGTCGGGGTGGGTCCAGTCGGTGAGCTTCTCCGCGCCGATGACCAGGATGTTCTTCACCGTGCCGCCGCGGACGATGTCCGAGGCGGTGGCGACGGCATAGCAGAAGCCGGCGCACGCCGCGTTCAGGTCGAACGCGGCGGCCGCCGTGATGCCCAGCCTGGTGGCGACCTGGGCCGCGGCGTTCGGGATGGTCGACGGCATGGTGCACGTCGCCACGATCACGCCGCCGATGTCGGCCGGCGTGAGGCCCGCGTCCTCGATCGCCTTGGTGCCCGCGATGACGGACATGTCGACGACGCCCTCGTCCTTCGCCGCCACCCGCCGGTTGACGATGCCGACCCGCTCGCGGATCCACTCGTCCGAGGTGTCCATGCGCTGGGCGAGGTCGTGGTTGCTCACCACCGTCTCGGGCTGATAGCTGCCGAGTCCGATGATGCGGCTCCCGGCAGATGCCTGCGGGGCCTGGAAGGTCGTCACTTAGTAGCTCCAACGGTGTTGAAGAGCTCCGCGACCTTTTCCAGCTGGTCGGGGGTCTTCAGGGCGAGGGTGGCGGTGCCCTTCATCGCACGCTTGGCGAGACCCGTGAGAGCGCCGGCGGGCGGCAGCTCGACCGAGCCGGACACGCCCTTCTCGACGAGCGTCGCCTGGCAGACGTCCCAACGGACCGGGCTGGTGACCTGGGAGACCAGGCGGCGCAGCACCTCGGTGCCCTCGGTGACGACCTGACCGTCCTTGTTGGACAGCAGCGGCATCAACGGGTCGTGCGTGGTGACTTCGGCGGCACGCGCGCGCACCGCGTCTTCTGCGGGCGCCATGTACTTCGTGTGGAACGCACCCGCGACGGCCAGCTTGCGGACCTTCGCCGTGCCCGGAGGGGTCTCCGCGAGCTCGTCGAGAGCGGCACGCGGACCGGCCGCGACGATCTGACCGGCGCCGTTGCGGTTGGCGGGCACGAGACCGAGCTCCTCGAGGCGCGCGAGCACCTCCTGCTCGTCGCCGCCGAGCACCGCGGCCATGCCGGTCGGCTCGAGCGCGCACGCCTGTGCCATCGCGGCACCGCGCACACCGGCCAGGGCGACCGCGTCGTCGGCGCTGATGACGCCCGCGATCGACGCGGCGGCCAGCTCTCCGACCGAGTGACCCGCGACGACGAGGCCGGCGGGCAGTTCGACGCGGCGGCGCAGCTCACCGAACGCGAGCAGCGCGAGGGCCACGACCAGCGGCTGGGTGATCGCGGTGTCGACGATCTCGTCGGCCTCCGCGGTGGTCCCGAGGCGCACGAGGTCGAGGCCCGTGATCTCCGACCACGTGCGGACCTGCTTCTCCGCCCCCTCCAGTTCGAGCCAGGGGGTGAGCATGCCGGGCGTCTGGGACCCTTGTCCGGGCGCGAGGAGTGCGATCACGTGGATTACTAAAGCTGGTGAACCCACCGGTACCCCATGCCGTAAAGAACGAAGTACTGCGATCGTATTTGTAGAGACCCTACAAAAGTGTCGGCAGGGTGAACGTTGCTGGACGTATCCCCAGCTCAGCGCGTGGCCAGGTCGTTTGGCTCTCACCCTAACGGATGTGTGCGAACTCCGTCACAGGCCGTGGGCTACCACAGGCCCCGGGAGCGTGCAAGACGTCCTACAGACAAAGCGACGCGAAGCACAAGCGCGTCTCGAGCGTCATGTGCATTTCTTCCCGTCATTTCCTGAACGCGCCGAAGGCGATATCTGACCGTGTTCGGGTGCACGAACAGTCTTTTCGCGCACGTCTCCAGCACGCCGCCGACCTCCAGGAAGGCGTCCACGGTCTCCAGCAGGGCGCCGCCGGCGTCCTCCAGCGGCCGGGCAACCCTGTCGACCAGCTGCCACTCGGCCTCCGGATCGCCCGCGAGCGCCCGTTCCGGCAGCAGGTCGAGCGAGCGGACGGGCCGGGGCGCGGCGGGCCAGCCCACGACCGCGCGCAGCCCGCTCAACGCGTCGCTGGCGCTGCGATGGGCCTCGGACAGGTTGACGACGGTGGGCCCCGCCACCACAGGTCCCTCGCCGAAGCCCTCGGCGATGCGCCCCAGCACGTCCTCGCCGGTCTCCGTCGGCCCGCCGAGCACGACGACCAGCCGGGAGCCCTGCACGGACAGCAGCACCGGCCGTCCCGCGCGAGCCGCCTTGCTGCGCACCGAGTAGATGATCGTCGGCGGGTCCTCCCCGCCGGGGTTGCCGACCAGCACGGTCGCCTCGATCGCCGGGTCCCAGCCGAGCGCCGCGGCCCTGCTGAGCAACGACTCCTCGGGGTCGCCACGCACGATGCCGTCCACGACCAGCGCTTCCAGCCGGGCGTCCCACGCGCCGCGCGCCTCGGCGGCCGCGGCGTAGGAGGTGGCGGCGGAGAAGGCGATCTCCCGCCCGTACCGCAGCACGCCCTCCATCAGCAGCGCGCGTTCGGCCTCGGTCGCGGCCATCGCCGGCATCTGCTCCTCGAACAGCTCCAGCGCTATCCGGACGAGCTCGACGGTCTGGCGCAGGCTCACCCAGCGGGAGATGTCCTTGGGGGCGGACCGAAAAGCGTCCGCGGTGAGCCGGATCGCCTGCTGCCGGTCGTGCAGCCACTCGACGAACCCCGCCACGCCGTTCTGGATCAACAGCAGCACACTCGCGCGCTGGTCAGCGGGCATCCTGGCGAACCAGGGCAGCCGTCGTTCCATCTCTGCCACGCTCGCGGTGGCGAGCGAGCCGGACGCGCGTTCGATCTTGCGCATCGTGCGGGCCGAGAGGGTGGGCGGGTGCTCCTCCTTCGCCTTGGGGGTGGTCATACCCGCAGCTTAGGCGTTCGAATGGACATCACCGGGACGGGTGACAGAACCCATGCGGGCACATGATCAGCCATACCGTCGGGCGGCAGTGGTCTGTTCGTTCGGCGCGGAGGTTTCGTCTTGCGTAGGTTCCTGGCAATCGTGCTGGCCGCGAGTGCGCTCGCCGCCACGGGCGTGACCGCGTCGGCCGACCCTCCCGACCCGCTCGCCGAGTTCACCGCGCAGCCGGTCAAGTGGGCGCCGTGCAGCGGGAAGCTGGCCGAGCTGGAATGCGCCACGCTCGTCGCGCCGCTCGACTACACCAAACCCGCGGGCGACCGGATCAACCTGATGATCAGCCGCAAGAAGGCGGCGGCGCAGGACCGCAGGCGCGGCGTGCTGTTCACCAATCCGGGTGGACCTGGTGGTTCCGGGCTCGGCCTGCCGCTGTTCCTGGCCAAGTCCGAGCTCACGCAGGTCTACGACGTGATCGGCTTCGATCCGCGCGGTGTCGGTGGTTCGACGGCGCTGAACTGCCGCACCGCACCCGCGATCGCCGCGCCGGAATCCCGTCCCGCGGACGAGGAGTTCGGCAAGTGGGCGGCCGAGGCGCGCGAGGCGGAGGAGGCGTGCCAGAAGTCGGCAGGGGGGATCCGCCAGTTCATCAGCACCGCGAACACCGCGCGGGACATGGACCTCATGCGCGCGGTGCTGGGTGAGCCGAAGATCAACTACTTGGGCTACTCCTACGGCACGTACCTGGGCGCGGTGTACGGGACGTTGTTCCCGAACCGGCTCGACCGCAGCGTGCTCGACTCGGCGGTGCACCCGGAGTGGATCTGGCACGAGCAGTTCCGGCAGCAGGCCGTGGCGTACCGGCAGGACGTCGAGATGTGGGCGACGTGGGTGGGGGAGCGCAACGAGAAGTTCGCGCTGGGCAAGTCGCAGGCGGAGGTGCTGGCCGAGGTGGAGAAGGTCGCCGCGAAGGTGCACGCCACGCCGGTCGGTGAGCACGACCGCTCCTCCTTCGACGGCGCATTGGGTGTGGGCGCCCGCTACCGTCCACTGTGGTCTGACCTGGCGTCGATCGTGATCAAGCTGCGGTCGGGGGAGAAGCCGGAGAACGCCGAGGGCGCCAAGGCCGGGCAGGTGCTCGCGAAGACGAGCCTGCAGGAGCTGCGGTCCGGTGTGTTCGACACGGTCACCTGTGAATCGGCCTGGCCGACCGACCTGCACGTCTACTACGAGGACATGCGCACGTTCCGCGAGCGCTACCCGTACGGCTTCGGCATCGTCCGCGCCGCTCCGATGACGTGCACGTTCCGCTCGTTCACCCCGCCGGAGGAGGCGGTGAAGATCGGCCGCAACGGGTACCCGGTCGGCATCGTCGTGCAGTCCGAAGGGGACACCCAGACCCAGTACGCGGGCGGCCCGGCGATGGCGGCACGGCTGGGGCACAACCTGATCACCGTGGTCGACGAGGGCAAGCACGGCCTCTACAACGGCGGCAACAAGTGCGTCGACGACAAGGTCAACCGGTACCTGATCGACGGGGCGCTGCCGGGCAGCAGTTCCGAGTGCGCGGGCGATTCGCGGCCGGACGTGCCGAAGGACGGTCAGGCAGGGGCGGCGCCGGCGTTGTCGCCGGACCGGATCCAGGGCTACCTCGACGGCAGGGGACTGTCGGCTCGACCGTAGAAATGTGGAAGCGCCCGACACGGAGCGTGGCGGGCGCTTCCCTCTCCCCGGTCCCCACCGGTAGTTCCACTCTGGACTGTATTGAGACAAAAATCCACGTCAGCCACCCTTTCGTGTCACAGTGTCGAAGTTGTGAAGCGGTGTGATCCGCGAAACGATCAACTGGTCGGATCTTCACTCACCGCAACTTTGTTCTAGGAGGGCCCGTGGGCTCGCAAATCACCGAGGGCCTGGGCCAGGCGTGGGCGATGGTCGCCACGTTCGTGCCGAAGCTGCTCGGCTTCCTGCTCGTTCTGGTCATCGGCTGGTTCATCGCCAAGGCGCTCGCCAAGGGCGTGCAGTTCCTGCTCAAGCGCGTCGGCTTCGAGAAGCTCGTCGACAAGTCGGGCCTCAACGGCGCGATGAAGCAGTCGTCGATGGACGCGACCGGCCTGATCGCGAAGATCGTGTACTACTTCGTGCTGCTGATCGCGCTGCAGCTGGCGTTCGGCGTGTTCGGCGCGTCGAACCCCGTCAGCACGCTGCTCAACGAGGTCATCGCGTACCTGCCGCGCATCGTCGTGGCGATGGTGCTCGTGATCGTCGCGTCGGCGATCGGTACGGCGCTCAAGGGCATCGTGACCGGTGCGCTGGGCCAGCGCTCGTACACGAAGATCATGGGCAACATCACCTACGGCTTCGTGATGGCGCTGGGCGTCATCGCGGCGCTCAACCAGCTGGGCATCGCGATCTCGGTGACCATGCCGGTGCTGATCGCCGTGCTCGCCACCGTCGCCGGCGTGATCGTCATCGGTGTGGGTGGCGGCCTGGTCCGCCCGATGCAGCAGCGCTGGGAGGGCTGGCTGAACCGCATGCAGGACGAGGCGGCCGCGGCCCAGTCGCCGATGCCGCGTGCGTCGCAGGAGATGCCCGCGAACGTGGGCGGTCGTGCGGGTGACGCCCCGACGCCGCCGTCGGGCATGCCGATGACCGACAGGTAGTCCCATCTCGGGAGTCGGGGCCCGCGCTGATCACAGCGCGGGCCCCTTCTTCGTTGTTTAGGCAGTTCTCCAGTTGCGGTCCACCACGGACGGCGAACCTCGGTTCCACGTGACAGTCGGTGGAGGAGAAGTTCCATGAAAGCCCTGGTGCTGTCCGGAGGCGCGGGAACACGCCTACGACCATTCAGCTATTCGATGCCGAAACAACTGATCCCGATCGCCAACAAGCCGGTGCTCGAGTACGTGGTGGACAACCTCCGCGAGATCGGGGTCACCGAGATCGGCATCATCGTCGGCGACCGCGCTCACGAGATCTCCGACGTGCTGGGCGACGGGTCCGCGCTGGGGGTCGCGATCACGTACATCCCGCAGGACGCGCCGCTGGGACTCGCGCACTGCGTGAAGATCGCGCGGCCGTTCCTCGGCGACGACGACTTCGTGATGTACCTGGGCGACAACATGCTCATCGAGGGCATCTCCGAGATCGCCGACGAGTTCGCGGCGGTGCGGCCGTCCGCGCAGGTCGTCGTCTACAAGGTGGAGGACCCGCGGGCGTTCGGCGTCGCGGAGGTGGACGAGAACTCGCGCGTGACGCGGCTGGTGGAGAAGCCGCAGGAGCCGCGCAGCGATCTCGCCATGATCGGCGTGTACTTCTTCACCTCGCTCATCCACCGCGCGGTGGACGCCATCGAGCCGTCGTGGCGGGGCGAGCTGGAGATCACCGACGCGTTGCAGTGGCTGGTGACGCACGAGCGCGACGTGCGGGCGCGGATCTACTCGGGGTTCTGGAAGGACACCGGGAAGGTCGAGGACGTGCTGGAGTGCAACCGCGAGGTGCTGATGAGGCTGCGCACGGACATCCAGGGCATCGTCGACGAGGAGAGCACGCTCATCGGGGAGGTCGTGGTCGAGGAGGGCGCGCGCGTCGTGCGGTCGTGCATCGTCGGGCCCGCGATCATCGGCGCGGGAACCCTGGTCGAGGAGTCGATCGTGGGGCCGTACACGGCGATCGGCGCGGACTGCCGGATCACCGAGTCCGGGGTCTCGGACTCGATCGTGCTGTCGGGTGCCTTCGTGCACAACGTTTCCGGCATCGAGACGTCGTTGATCGGACGGAAGGCCCGGGTCGGGTCGGCGAAACAACACCGGCTGGTCGTCGGTGACGACGCACATGTGGAGGTGGCGGCGTGAAGCTGCTGGTCACCGGGGCGGCCGGGTTCATCGGCTCGCACTACGTCCGCACCATGCTCGACGGTGGGTACGCGGGCTACGAGGACGCGCACGTCACCGTGCTGGACAAGCTGACGTACGCGGGAAATCGCTCCAACCTGCCGGCGACGCACCCGCGGATGTCGTTCGTGGAAGGCGACATCTGCGATCTGGAGCTGTTGCTGGAGCTGCTGCCCGGCCACGACGCGGTGGTGCACTTCGCCGCCGAGTCGCATGTGGACCGTTCGCTGACGGCGGCCGCGGACTTCGTGCTCACCAACGTTCTCGGCACGCAGACGTTGCTGGAAGCCTGTCGCCGCACCGGGGTGTCCCGGGTCGTGCACGTGTCCACCGACGAGGTGTACGGGTCGATCGACGAGGGTGCCTGGACGGAGACCTGGCCGCTGCAGCCGAACTCTCCTTACGCCGCCTCGAAGGCGTCCAGTGACCTGATCGCCCGCGCGTACTGGCGGACGCACGGGATGGACGTGTCGATCACGCGCTGCTCGAACAACTACGGGCCGTACCAGCACCCGGAGAAGCTGATCCCGCTGTTCATCACGAACCTGTTCAACGGGCTTCAGGTGCCGGTGTACGGGGACGGCTCGAACGTGCGGGAGTGGCTGCACGTCTCCGACCACTGCCGGGCGATCCAGCTGGTGCTCGCTTCTGGGCGGGCGGGCGAGATCTACAACGTCGGTGGCGGCAACGAGCGCACCAACCTGCAGATCACGCACGCGCTGCTGGACCTGTGCAGTGCGGGACCGGCGTTGATCAAGCGGGTGGCGGACCGGCTCGGGCACGACCAGCGGTACGCGCTGGACGACACGAAGATCCGGTCCGAGCTGGGCTACGAGCCGCTGGTGTCGTTCGAGCAGGGCCTGGCGGACACCGTCGCCTGGTACCGCGACCACCCGGCGTGGTGGAAGCCGTTGCGGGACTTCACGTCCTGATCCAGTCCTGAAGGCGGTCGCACTCCTCGGCGACCGCCTTCTGCCTGCTCTGCGGCAGGTTGTCGAGGTAGTCGACGGTGACTGTTCGGTCTTTGGTGATCGACCAGGTGGCGACGACGTAGCCGTCGACGAGGACCGTCGGTTTGCCGCCGACTACCACGCCGAGGCGGTCGTCCGCGATGACCCTGCGGCGGTCGGCGTGGGCGAGCAGGATGTTGTCGAACTCGGGCAGAAGCCTCACCGGCACCGGGGTCTCCGGGTCTGGGCGCGGGGCGTCGGGGAGGTCGAACAGCTCCTTGCCGGCCTCGTTGCGGAAGGTCACGAGCTGAGGCCTGAGCTGCTCGAAGACCTCGCCGAGCTTGGTGAGGCCGGACCACTGCTGCGCGTCCATCACGGTCGCGGGACCGAACGCCTTGAGATAGCGCAGCACGAGTCGTTCGCGGGGCATCGCGTGCTGTTCCTGGTCGATCCAGGCTTCGAGGGGCGTGCAGATCGCGCGGCCGCTGCGGTGCCACAGTCCGCGCGGCGGGAGCTGGACGAGGGCGAGCTTGTTGCGCAGCGCGTTGCCGAGGACGGTGTGCTCGCGGTCCGGCCACCGTTGCTTGAGCTGCTTGCCCGCTTCGGCGGTGCCCTGCGGTTCGTCCTCAAGGATCTTGCGGCCGGCTTCGGCGACGGCGTCGAGGTCGAGGCCCTGCAGTCGTTTCGCGAACGGGCCGCTCTGCAGCTCGCGGTCGAGCCTGAGCTGCATGTGAGGCCTCAGCGCGAGCGCGTCTGCGGCGCTGACCAGGTGGATCGTGCCGCGCATGAGCAGAACGCGGACGGCCTGCCTGCCGATGAGCAGGTCTTCGAGCTCTTGGGGCTGGAAGTGGTTCAGGCGCGTCCACAGGCCGATGTACGGCGATTTCGGTTCCTGCGCCTGGATGCCGACGAGGCGCTCGATGGTGGCGAACGCGCTGAGGTCAGCGCGCTCGCGCAGCATCTGGCGTTCGATCAGTGCCCGGTTGAGCTGGTCCTGGCCCAGGATCCGGTTTTGCGTCCCCATGGGGACAGGTTAGAACCTGATGAACGCGAAACCGGTGCCGTTCGGACGTTCGCCGTCGTGGACGACGAGCAGGTTGAGCTTGCCGAGGACGATGTCGGCGCCGTCGGAGTGCTCGACGTCGGAGATCCTGAAGTCCTTGAGCGGCTTCATGTCCGCCTTGCGGTACGCCACGAACCGCGAGTCGCCCTGGCTGGACGCGAGCAGCACGTCGTTCGCGATGGTCAGGCCCTCGGCGTCGGCTTCGAGCCACTTGCCGCCGAAGCCGGGGTTCGGGCCGTCCGCCTCGCACTCCTCGGTCTCGGGGTTGAACTTCTGCGGCGCACCCCACGTGCGGACCTTGTCGACCAGCTGCGGCTTGCCGAAGCCGCTGGCGCGCAACGGGATGCGCCAGATGCCGACGTCCTCCTGCGCGGCGTACAGGGTGTTCGTGCGCTCGTCGATCACCATGCCCTCGACCTGCGGGCCCTCGCCGGGCTCGCCGCACACCGTCCACTGCTGGCCGTTCGGCAGGGTGAAGGTGCTCGGAAGGTCCAGAGTGGACACCTTCCTGGTGTCGTAGGCCTTGTCGTCCTTGGCGACCTGCAGGAGCGCGATGCTGGTCTCGTTGCGCCGGCTGGTGACGACCACGTCCTTGCCGTTGACGTGCCCGGCGGCGAGGCCGTAGACGTTGTGCTGGTCGTCGACCTCCTGCTCGGTCTTGCTGAACACCGGCCTGGTGGCGGGGTTCGTGACGTCCTTCACGCCGCGTTCGTCCACTCGGAACACCCGGACGCGGTCACGGCCGCGGTCGCTGACGAACGCGAGGTCGCCGAGGACGTCGACGTTGTTGAACCGGCCGGGCTTCGCGTCCGGCGTGGGTGGCTGGGGCGCCGGGTAGATCCCGATGGTGCGGCCGTTCAGGTCGAACGCCGCCAGGCCGCCTTCCTTGAGCGTGCCCAGGACCACACTGCGTTCGGTGTTGCGCGGGTTCACCCAGATGGCCGGATCGTCCGCGTCCGCGGGCTCCTCGAACGTCTGCGTGATCACCGTCGGTGTGATGACGGGTGTCGCGGGCGCGGTGAGGAACAAAGGCACCAGCGCGAGCGCTAAGGAAGATGACATGGTGGGACCGTAGGAAACACCGGTATACGGCGACTGAACCCCGGGGGAACAAGCCGTGTGGTACGAGGTGGGATTGACGATCTTCGGACAGAAGATCGCGTACACGGAGCTGGTCGGACAGGTGCTGGCGCTCGCCGTGGTGTTCCTGGCGCAGCGCCGTTCACTCTTGACCTGGCCCGTTCAGCTGGTCTCGGTCGCTTTGCTCTTCACCGTCTACCTGTCGGCGCACCTGGGCGGTCTCGCGACCCGCCAGGTCGTCGTCGGTGCGATCGCCGTCTACGGCTGGTACGCGTGGGTGCGTCACCGCGACCCGGTGTTCGGTGTCGTGGTGCGGACCGGCTCGTGGCGGGAACGTGCCGCGGTGGTGGGTGTTTTCGTCGCCGGCACGGTCGCGTTCGCGCTGGTTCTGGACTGGCTCGACGCCTCCTGGGCGCCGTGGCCGGATGCCGCGATCTTCATCGGGACGATCCTGGCGTTCGCGCTGCAGGGGTTGGGTCTGGTGGAGTTCTGGCTGGTGTGGCTGGTGGTCGACGCCGTGGGCGTGCCGCTGCAGATCAAGTCCGGCCTGTACTTCAGCGCGTTCGTCTACCTGATCTTCGCGGGCCTGGTGATCCACGGTTTCCTCGACTGGACGCGCACCGCCCGCCGGTTGACACAGGCGGCAAAGTCTCCTCTATGAGGGGATTGATCGCGTTATTGGCTGCTGCTTCGTTGCTGGTTCCCGTTCCCGCCCTGGCGGCTCCCGAGCCCCCGCGGACCGGGTTCGAACTGACCGGCAAGTGGACGACGGAGTCCGAGGAACAGACCTACCTGCGTGCCCTGAACCTTCCCACCTCACAGATCGGGACCACGGCCCAAGGCCGCCCGGTCCAACTCGTCCGCGTAGGCCCCGCGTCGGCCCGCACGGTCGTGCTCTTCATCTGCTCCCAGCACGGCGACGAACCCGCCGGCCGCGAGGCGTGCCTGATCCGCATGCGCTCGCTGCCGCGTTCGTCGTCGGTGACCTACCTGTTCGTCCCGAACGCCAACCCGGACGGCCGCGCCGCCGACACCCGCGGCAACTCGTTCGGCATCGACATCAATCGCGACCACCTGCTGCTGAAGACCGCCGAGGCCCGCGCGATGGCCTCGGTGATCCGCGACTGGAAGCCCGACGTCATCCACGACCTGCACGAGTTCGGCCCCACCGCGCCCTACTACGTGAAGGACGTCCTCTGGCTGTGGCCGCGCAACCTCAACGTGGCTGACGGCGTGCATTCGTTGTCCGAGACCTTGTCCCGCTCGTATGTGCGCCCGTCCGTCGAGGCCGCCGGCCGCACGTCCGGCGTCTACGGCATCTACGTCGACCCGGTGACCGGCGAGCCCGTCCGTCAGGTCGCGGGCGACGGCCAGGAACGCATCCTCCGCAACACCGGTGGGTTGAAGCACGGCATGGGTTTGCTGGTCGAGACCAACACCGACGGCACCCCCGCCTACCGCGTCGAGTCGCACCTGAAGGCCCTGGACGGCACCCAGTCGTTCGTCCGCGAGAACCGCTCGGCCATCGAAACCGCCAACGCCGCGTCACGCGCTGTGCGGTCCGGCCCGCTGTACTTCGGCGGCGCCGACAACCAGGCTCCGGCTCCTGAGGACGTCCTGGCGACTCCGCCGTGCGGGTACGTGCTGACGGGTGCTCAGTACCGCGACGTTGCCGACGAACTGGCTCTGCACGGCATCAAGTCGCAGTACCTCCGCGGCGGCGATCGGATCGTTCCGTTGAAGCAGGAGGCCCGCGCGCTGATCCCGCTCCTGATGGACGCCCGCGCCGACGAACCGCTGCTGAAGGCTCAGCCCGTGGCCCAGTGCTGACCCGCATTTCGGTCGCAGGTGATCTTGGCGACGTGGTCCGATGACGGCGGCGCCTCGATCTGCAACCCGCCGAGGAGGAACTCGCGGACTACGCGGTGGTCCTGGCCGCGAACGCGGCTACGGCGGTGCGGTCACGTTGGCCGCGTTGCGCACCGCACGCGCTGAGGGCCACCGCATTGCCGTCCTGCAGGCATCTGAGGACGGTGAGCCCGTCTACCGGCGTCTCGGGTTCATGATCGCCGGTCAGTTCACCGAGTACGCCCTCAGGACGTGAGAAGGGCCGCCCCGCGCGTGCGGGACGGCCCCTCAGACGGTTCTGGCGGTTACGCCAGGCCCGCGTCACCCGTGGACGGGCCGGCGGCCTGAACGTCGTTGATGCGGTACTTGCGCGCCGCCTCGACGACCTTGGCCTGCTCGACCTCGCCGCGCCGGGCCAGGGCGGCCAGCGTGGCGACCACGACGGACTCCGCGTCCACCAGGAAGTGGCGGCGGGCGGCCGGGCGGGTGTCGGAGAAGCCGAAGCCGTCCGTGCCCAGGGTCGTCATGTCGGTCGGGACGTACGGGCGGATCAGGTCCGGGATCGCCGACGCCCAGTCGGACACGGCGATGACCGGGCCCTGCACGTCCTTCAGCACCTGCGTCACGTACGGCACGCGCGGCTCGGCGTCCACGTGCAGCAGGTTGTGGCGGTCGGTGTCGACGGCGTCGCGGCGCAGCTCCGAGTACGACGTGGCGGACCACACGTCCGCGGAGACGCCCCACTCGTCGGCGAGCAGCTTCTGGGCCTTGAGAGCCCACGGGAGGCCCACGCCAGAGCCGAGGATCTGGGCACGGGGACCACCGGTCTGCGGGCCGTCCTGGTACTTGTAGAGGCCCCGCAGGAGGCCTTCCACGTCCAGGTTCTCCGGCTCGGCGGGCTGGACGTACGGCTCGTTGTAGACCGTCATGTAGTAGAAGATGTTTTCGGCGTTCTCGCCGTACATCCTCCGCAGACCGTCCTTGACGATGTGCGCCACCTCGAAGGACCACGCCGGGTCGTACGAGACCACGGCCGGGTTCGTGTGCGCGAGCAGCAGCGAGTGGCCGTCGGCGTGCTGCAGGCCCTCACCGGTCAGCGTGGTGCGGCCCGCGGTGGCACCGAGCACGAAGCCGCGCGCCATCTGGTCCGCCGCCGCCCACAGGCCGTCGCCCGTGCGCTGGAAGCCGAACATCGAGTAGAAGATGTAGATCGGGATCATCGGCTCGCCCTGCGTGGCGTAGGACGTGCCGACTGCCGTGAACGACGCCGTGGAACCCGCCTCGTTGATGCCCTCGTGCAGGATCTGGCCCTGCTCGGACTCCTTGTAGGCGAGCATCAGGTTGGCGTCCACCGAGGTGTACGCCTGGCCGTTCGGGTTGTAGATCTTCTGCGTCGGGAACATGGAGTCCATGCCGAACGTTCGTGCCTCGTCCGGGATGATCGGCACGATGCGCGGGCCGATCTCCGGGTCCTTCGCGAGGTCGCGGACGAGCCGGACGAACGCCATCGTGGTGGCGACCTCCTGCTTGCCTGAGCCGCGCTTGATGCCGTCGTAGACCTTGTCGCCCGGCAGCACCAGCGCCTTGGACTTGGTGCGGCGCTCCGGCAGGAAGCCACCGAGCTGACGGCGGCGCTCCAGCATGTACTGGATCTCCGGGTTGTCCTGCCCGGGGTGGTAGTACGGCGGCAGGTACGGGTCCTTCTCGAGCACCTCGTCGGAGATCGGGATGCGCAGGCTGTCCCGGAAGCCCTTGAGGTCGTCCAGGGTCATCTTCTTCATCTGGTGCGTCGCGTTGCGAGCCGCGAAGTGCTTGCCGAGCGAGTAGCCCTTGATGGTCTTGGCGAGGATCACGGTCGGCTGGCCGACGGTCTCGGTCGCCGCCTTGTACGCCGCGTAGACCTTGCGGTAGTCGTGGCCGCCGCGCTTGAGGTTCCACACCTCGTCGTCGGTCATCGGCTCGACGAGAGCCTTCGTCCGCGGGTCGCGGCCGAAGAAGTGCTCCTTGATGTACGCGCCGTCGTTCGCCTTGTAGGTCTGGTAGTCACCGTCGGGCGTGGCGTTCATCAGGTTGACGAGCGCGCCGTCGCGGTCAGCGTGCAGCAGCGCGTCCCACTCGCGTCCCCAGACGACCTTGATGACGTTCCAGCCGGCACCGCGGAAGAACGACTCCAGCTCCTGGATGATCTTGCCGTTGCCGCGCACCGGGCCGTCGAGGCGCTGCAGGTTGCAGTTGACCACGAACGTGAGGTTGTCGAGCTGCTCGTTCGCGGCGAGCTGCAGCAGGCCGCGCGACTCCGGCTCGTCCATCTCGCCGTCGCCGAGGAACGCCCACACGTGCTGGTCGGACGTGTCCTTGAAGCCGCGGTCACGCAGGTAGCGGTTGAACCGCGCCTGGTAGATCGCATTCATCGGGCCGATGCCCATGGAGACCGTGGGGAACTCCCAGAAGTCCGGCATCAGCCGCGGGTGCGGGTACGACGGCAGGCCGCCACCCGGACCGGCGTGCGAGTACTCCTGGCGGAAGCCGTCGAGCTGGTGTTCCGACAGCCGGCCCTCGAGGTACGCACGGGCGTAGATACCGGGGGAGGCGTGACCCTGGATGAAGATCTGGTCGCCGCCACCGGGGTGGTTCTTGCCGCGGAAGAAGTGGTTGAAGCCGACCTCGTAGAGCGAGGCGCTGGACGCGTACGTCGAAATGTGTCCACCGACACCCACGCCCGGCCGCTGCGCGCGGTGCACCGTCATCGCCGCGTTCCAGCGGATCCACGCACGGTAGCGACGCTCCACCTCCTCGTCACCGGGGAACCACGGCTCCCGCTCGGTGGGGATGGTGTTGACGTAGTCCGTGCTGGTCAGCGAGGGGATGCCGACCTGGTTCTGGCCCGCGCGTTCCAGCAGCCGCAGCATCAAGTAACGCGCCCGCTGCTGACCGCCACCCTTGAGCACCTCGTCGAACGACTCGAGCCACTCCGAAGTCTCTTCGGGGTCGATGTCCGGCAGGTGTGCTGCCAGACCGTCGCGAATGACACGTACCCGCTCGGGGCCTGTGTTCTGCGGGCTCAAGGTGTCTCCTCGGCTTCGTTGGCGGTACTCGCGATGGCCCGGAAACCGTGCCACGCGCTCCTATCGTTGTCCTTGCGCGACGACTTCGTCACCGCTACTGATCGGTAGTTCTGGATCGTGTCGCTCACGCGCGCGCGATAAGAGGTATGTAGAGCGTGCCTCATGCCAGTCTAGGGATCTTCACAGGGGTGCCTGTTCCGGCGTGTCAAGTGGTCAACAGTTGCGCCGGAGGTAGCTGACAGTGTTCGCTAGCCCGAGTAACGGACTCTGGCGGCAGTCTTAGGGCTGTCGCTCTTGCGTAGTTGGAGGAGTGAAAACCGTGGTCGCCGCGGAAGACGCCGGCAAGATCGGCGTCGCCGAGAAGCTCGGGATCGAATCGGGCATGGTCGTCCAGGAACTCGGCTGGGACGAGGACGTCGACGACAACCTCCGTGCCGCAGTCGAGGAGCAGATCGGGGGCGACCTCCTCGACGAGGATGCCGACGAAACTGTGAGCATCGTGCTGCTCTGGTGGCGGGAGGACGACGGTGACCTGGTGGACGCCTTGCTCGAAGCTACCGGCGTGCTCGCCGAGGACGGCGTGATCTGGGTTCTCACCCCGAAGACCGGCCGCCCCGGGCACGTCGAGCCGAGCGACATCGCCGAAGCCGTCCCCACGGCCGGCCTCTCGCAGACGTCGAACATCAGCGTGGCGGACGACTGGGCCGGCACCCGCCTGGTGTGGCCGAAGTCCGCCAAGGCCAAGCGCTGACCAACCTCGGGCTGACATAGGGTTGATCCACGGGCACTGACACCGCCCGTGGTTCGTCTCGGTCAACCGGAGGGGTCGGTTTCATGGCGGTCGAGGTCGGTTCGGAAGCCCCGGACTTCACGCTCAACGACTACAACAAGCAGCCTGTGACGCTGTCGTCGTTCCGTGGCGCGAAGAACGTTCTCCTGGTCTTCTACCCGTTCGCGTTCAGCGGCACCTGCCACGGCGAGCTCTGCCAGCTGCGCGACGAACTGGCGACCTACGAGGACGAGAACGTCCAGGTGCTGGGCGTGTCGGTGGACTCCCCGTTCGCGCTGAAGGCGTGGGCGAACCAGGAGGGCTACCAGTTCCCGCTGCTGTCCGACTTCTGGCCGCACGGCGCCGTCGCGCAGTCCTACGGCGTGTTCAACGAGGCCGTGGGCATGGCGCTGCGAGGCACGTTCCTGGTGGATCTTGACGGTGTCGTCCGGTTCGCGGAGGTCAACGCACCGGGCGAGGCCCGCGATCAGGACGCCTGGAAGAAGGCCGTAGCCTCTCTCAAGGCATGATGTAGCTGTACCCCTGGGTCTTCGGGCCCGGGTCGGGGCGTGTAGCTCAGCGGAAGAGCACTCGGTTTACACCCGAGCGGTCGCAGGTTCGATCCCTGTCGCGCCCACCACACTCTATTCTTCCGGGTCATCCCGTCGCTTGGGCGCGTCTTTCTCTTTGCGATCTTTGGCTCGGATGTACGCGGAAGCGACTTGAGTAGCGGCGGCACTCGCGATCACGGCAACGCCGAGCGCCGGAACCGCGCCCACGCCCAGTACGGTGGCGACTCCGGCAATGGGAATCGCGAAGGAGGCGGCCCCTGCCAGCGCCGCTGCCACGTCACGGGCTTGGTCGCTCTTTTTCTTTTTCTTCTTCTTACCATTCATAGACCTGCACCCCCGCGGCAACTGCCATGAACAGGATGCCGATACCGGCGGCGTTCGCGAGGATGAGCCATCCGCTTCCTCCGGGACCCATGCGGTTCAGCTGGGCGTTGGGACCGTATGCGAACGTGCGGAGGAAGAACGGCAACAGGATGCCGCCGGCGATGATGGCGCCGTATCCCCAGGCGATCGCACCCACGTCCGGCCCGAGGGGCTTGCCGCTTCCCGTTGCGGCGATGACCGAGCCCGACAACGCGAGTACTGCGGAAATGGTCCAGTCCGACCAGAAGAGCCCGTCGTCGACACTGAGTCCGTGGCGACTTCCCGCGCGATTTGTTCGGCTGCTTCCCTTCATGATGGTCTGAAGCAGCGCTGTGCCACCCGCGATTGTCACGGTGATCAGGAGTTCGCGGAGCACATGCACCTCGCTTCAATGCCCACTTCTGTCAGCTGTGGGCATATCGCGTGGTCCGCATAGGCGTTACGGTCGCTCTGAACAAGTGCGAGGTGTCGCTCGGCTATTCCATTCGAGGTTGATCGGGCACATTGGCTGACGCCGGGAGCACGCGGTGCTCGTGGCCCGATCGACTCGGACAGCTGGAACGAGCCGGGGTGGTGCCGTATCTTGTTCGCGTTTGTCGGGGACGTTTGGGCCCGCCACCTCCGAAGGACGACGATCTGTGAAGCGCAAGGGCAAAGCCGCGAAGCCCGTCAGCACCACCGTCACGCAGGAGCAGATCAAGCTGCTCGCCCTCGCCGAGCAGGGTGGCGTGCATCGTGGTGCCACGAGTTGGTACCTCGAGCACCGGCCCGCCAAGCAGTGGGATGCGGACGACCTGGAGGTGTTGGCGTTGCGGGGGTGGATCGCGTGGGTCAAGCCTGAGCGAGCGATGGATCACGGGATGGCGGCGCCGGTCGACATCACCGGGCAGGGGCGGGCGGCGTTGCAGCATCATCTGCCGGAGTGGGTGCTGGGACGGAAGGCCATTGCCGCCTCGCCGCCGCGGTTGCCTGCGGTAGAAACGATCGGGGTGCTGGACGCACTGCAGTAGTCGAGTTCTGGAGGCTGCCCGACCATGTCGAACCTGTTGACCGGCGGCGATTTGCGGGCACGCGAACACCATCGGATCGAGGACGACGCACGAGCAGCAGGGCCACTGCACGCGGTGACGCTTCCCAACGGCGTGCAGGTGCAGGTGGTCACGGTTGGGCTTGAGCTGACACGCGCGTTGCTCAGTGACCGCAGGTTGTCCAAGGACAGTGACGCCCTGCAGCGTGAGATCAAGCGTCAGCTCGCCGCGTTGGGTAGTACGCAGACGGACCTTGCTGGGCTGTTCGGGCCGAGCATGCTCAACAGCGACAACCCGAAGCACGCACGGTTGCGCGCGCTCGCGGTGAAGGCGTTCAACGGCCAGGCGGTGCAGCAGCTTGCGTCGCGCATCGAGGAGATCACCGCGGAGCTCATCGACGGGCTGCCGGCCGGCACGGAGATCGACCTCGTCGACGCGTTGGCCGTGCCGATGCCGTTGCACGTCATCGGCGAGGTGCTCGGCGTGCCGGAGCAGGACCGGGCGCGGGTTCGCACGTTGATCGAGACCATGATGTCGATGGATCCCGAGATCTCCCAGCCCGCGAGCGACGCGTTGGGCGGGTACTTCCACACGTTGCTCACGAGTGATGTCTTGGACGAGAGTTCGCTGTTCGGTGCGTTGGTTGCGGCCGACGACGATGGTGACCACCTCACCCACGACGAACTGATGGCTATGGCGTTCCTTCTGGTCGTTGCGGGCCACGAGACGACGGCGGCCCTCATTGCGAACGTTGCGCACGACGTGTTGGACAACGGGCTGTGGGAGAAGGCGGCGGCCGACCCTGATCTGGTGCCGGCGCTCGTCGAGGAGACGCTGCGGCAGAACCCGCCGGTTCGCAGCGCCACGCATCGCATCACCACGGAGCCGGTCGAGATCGACGGCACGACGATTCCGAAGGACACCTTGCTGCTGATCAACCTCGGAGCCGCGGGGCGGTGCCCGCGGGCGCACGAGGACGCTGCCGAGTACCGGGTCGACCGTGAGACGACGGGGCATGCGACGTTCGGGCACGGGCCGCACTTCTGCCTGGGAGCGGGGCTCGCGCGGCTGGAGACCGAAACCGTGCTGCGGCAGCTCACGGCCCGGTTCCCGCGCACGGTCTACGCGGGCGGCGAACAGCCTGCTGTGACGCACAACGACATCATGAGCAGCCTTAAATCGCTTCCGGTCGTCCTCCGACGCTGAGACGCTGGCCTGCATGGAGATCATCCAAGGCGGACCTGAGCACGTCGACACGGCCGCGCTGATCTGGGCGCACGCGGTCACGGCGAGGGACGGCTACGACGAGGTTCCGACGCTCGCGCAGGCACGTCCGGGCATCGAGAACGCGCTCGAGAACGAACCGTCGCTGCTCCTGCTCGCGCTGGAGGGTGGCGAGGCGGTCGGGTTCATCGCCGGCGGTCCACATGAGACGAAGCCGCGGGAGGAGAACACCGCCTACATCAACTACGTGGGCGTCCACCCCGAGGCGTGGGGCAGGGGTGTCGGCGAGGCGATGCTGCGTGCCCTGCCCGATGCGTTGACCAAGAACGGATACCGGAACGCCGAGCTGTTGGTCTACGTCGACAACGTCAGGGGCGTGCGGCTTTACGAGCGCCTCGGATGGATCAAGGTCGGCGACCCTGCGCCGCATCCGCGCAACGGCCGTGTGGAGCAGCGCTACTCGTTCTCGCTCGCATGGTGAGACGGGGGCGTGAGAGCGTTTAGCCGGGGATTAGGGGATCAACCCCAATGCGTCTGACCAGGGCTATCCCCCAGTCCATTTGAGACGTAACTTTCTTCCATGTCCGTGCGCACGTTCGCCGTCGTGGTCGGCCTCGCCTTCTTGCTGGGCGGAGGTGCGATCCTGCTCGTGATGCTGGCCGTCGAGGCGCCGAGCGGCACGCTCATCCCGTGCGGCAACGGGCTGGGCGTCGGTTTCGACGAGCCCGCCGCCTCCGCGGTCAGTCCGGCCTATGTGGACATCTGCGCCGACCTGAGGCATCGCCGGCTGCTCTGGTCGTTGCCGCTGATCGGCTTCGGCGTACTACTGCTGATCGGCTCTTTGGTCGCTTCACGCAACGCTACTCGCCGGTAAGGTCGCGGCATGACGTGGATGGTCTACGGCGCCAACGGCTACACCGGACGCCTCATCGCCGAGCTGGCGGTCAAGCGCGGGGAACGGCCGATCCTCGCCGGTCGCACGCGGGAGAAGGTCGAGCCGATCGCCGACGCGCTGGGGCTCGAGCACCGGGCGTTCGACCTGAGCCAGGCGAAGGCGCACCTCGAGGACGTCGACGCCGTCGTGCACTGCGCCGGACCGTTCGCGCACACCTCCACGGCGATGGTCGACGCCTGTCTGAAGACCCGCACGCACTACCTCGACATCACGGGTGAGATCGACGTCTTCGAGTCCATCGGCCAGAGGGACATCGACGCGCGCAAGGCAGGCATCGTGCTGTTGCCCGGCGCCGGGTTCGATGTCGTGCCCACGGACTGTGTCGCCGCGATCCTGAAGAACGCCCTGCCCACCGCTACGCACCTCGACCTCGCGTTCGTCGTCGGAGGAGGAGCGAGCGCGGGTACGACCAAGACGTCCGTGGAGGCCGCGGCCGTCGGTGGGCGGATCCGCGAGAACGGCGACCTCAGGAGTGTCCGCATCGGACACCGCAGGCGCACGGCCTACTTCCGGTCGGGGCCGCGTGAGGTAGGCAGTATCCCGTGGGGTGACGTGTCTACTGCATACCGTTCGACCGGTATACCGAACATCACCACGTTCACGATCGTGCCCGGCGTGCTCGGACAGCTGCAGCAGGTCTTCGCGCCTGTGTTGCAGGCGCCGATCGTGCAGAGCGTCGCGAAGTCCGTCGCCGGGAAGGTGAAGGGCCCCGACGAGCGCAAGCGCGCGAACACCAGGGCCGAGGTGTTCGGCGAGGCGTGGGACGCGCAGACCAAGGTCGAATGCGCGATCACCACGCCCAACGCCTACAGCCTCACCGCGGACTCCGTGCTCCGCGCCATCGGCAAGATCAACGGCGTCGCGCCGGGCTCGCACACGCCGTCCAGCGCGTTCGGCGCTGACTTCGTACGCGAGCTCGACGGCGTCGTCGCAAGCGAGGTCCGTCGCACCTGACCCCGCTGGTCACTTCTTGAGGTGCTTGGCGACGCTGTCCACGACACCGCCGACCGCGTCCTTCACCTTCTCCACGCCGTCCTTGAGCGCCGCCTTCGCCTGGTCGGCGCGGCCCTCGTCGGCGAGCTGCTGGTCGCCGGTGACCTCACCCGCGGCCTCCTTGGCCTTGCCGCCGAGGTCCTCCGCCTTGTTGCCGATCTTGTCCGACAGCGACATCGCGTCCTCCTGAGCTGAGCCCCCGAGCTGGGGTTGGTTGACGCCTGTTCGACAGACGTCACCTCCCGGACGTCACGCCACGGTCGGGTGAAAACCGGGTGAGGGTGGTCACGACCGGGAAATCCGGGAACCGCGTGACGTTCCGCGATCGAACGTGTCCATCGGGCGACGAAGCAAATACGGGCGGGAGTGTGCGCATGAGCGTGGCAGAGGCGGCCGCACTCGACGACGCCACGCTGGTGGCGAGGTCCCGTGACGGCGACATGAGGGCTTACGAGCAGCTCGTGCGTCGTTACCAGGGGCCGATGTACCGGCTGGCGTTGCGCATCGTGGGCAGCACTGGTGACGCCGAGGACGCGGTGCAGGACGTGTTCCTGACGGCCTGGCGTCGACTGGGGCAGCTCAACGACGACGGGGCTTTCCTCGGTTGGCTCTACCGCACGACGACCAACCAATGCCTGAACGTGCTGCGCAAACGCAAGCCGCACGCCGACACCGAGCTCGACGAGCAGGAGTCGGCGGCACCACGCACCCGGCCCGAACGCGCCGTGGAGGTGAACGCGCAGCTCGACGCGCTGCAGGCCGCACTGCGCGGTCTCACCCCGCAACAACGGGCGTGCTGGGTGCTGCGCGAGGTCCACGGCCGGTCCTACGACGAGATCGCCGAGGCGATCGGCACGACCCAGCAGTCGGTGCGCGGCAGGCTCGCGCGGGCACGGGCACAACTCGCGGAGGTGATGGCGCCGTGGCGGTGACGTCCGACTACGCCCTGCCGTGCGGGCGGGACGTGGAACAGGTCTGGGAGGCGATGGACCTCGCCGACGAGCACACCCGCACGTGCCCGCACTGCGCCGCGGTGCGGGAGAGCCTGCAGGTGCTGCGCGCGGCGACCGCGGAGATGGTCCGCGAGGAGGTCGAACCGCCCGGCGACCTGGTCAGCCGGGTGATGTCGGCCGTGCGCGCCGACGTGCGGCGGGCGGACGTCGTGCCGTTGCCCGGCGACGGCCTGGCGCGGATCAGCACGCGGGCGGTCGCGGCGGTCCTCCGGTACGCGGCGGACGGTGTGGACGGTGTGCGGGCACGGGGGTGCCGGGTCGTGGAAGCGCCGGAGTCGACGGTCGCGGACCCGTTGATCGAGGTCGAGCTGAGCATCGCGATCACGGCGGGACACGTCACGCACGAGACGTACGAGGAGGTGCGGCGCAGGGTGCTGGCCGCCGCCTCCGCACGGATCGGCGTGCGGCTGGCCCGCCTCGACCTCGTCGTGTCCGACGTTCTCGAGGGGTGAGCGAGTGATCGAGACAGTCGTGTCCGCCCCGGCGGTGGCGGCGGTCGCGGTGCACGCGGCCGAGCAGGTCGCCGGCGTGCGCGTGCAGCCCGGCGTGGCGGGTCTGGTGAGTTCGGTGGTGCGCGCGGCGCGGCAGCAGATCAAGGGACTGCAGCCCGCGCCCGTGGAGGGAGTGCGGGTGCGGTGGTCGGGAGCGGCCGCGGTGCTGGAGGTGGACGTGGCGATCTCGGGTGAGGACCAGGCCGCGGCCGTTGCCCGTGCGGTGCAACGGTCTGTGCGCGCGCTCGTGCCGGAGCTCACCGGTGTCGGGGTGGAGTCCGTGCTCGTCATCGTCGTGGATGTCGCAGTGGATGTCGCTGTGGACGTCGCATGGTGATCGTGGCGGAGTTGCTGAAGGCGCTGGAAAAGGTGGACGGGCTGCGGCCGTCGACACCGGCGTCCGTGCCCGCTCGCTCGTGGATCCCTTGGGACCTGGACGAGTTGGCCGTCGACGTCGAGGACGCCCTGGTGTGCGTCCGGGTCGTCGCCACCCGGCTGCCGCTGCCGTTGACGGAGGCCGGTGAGGTGCTTCGGGCTGCTCTTGCTGGCACGCAATGGGAAAACGCGGTCGTGCGGATCGTGGTGACCGATGTGGACAAACGTGCACTCGATCACCTGAACGGGGCGTGACGTTCTCGTCGCGAGCCGTGTCTTTCTGATGTGGACACTTCGAGGGAAGGGGTAGCGATGAGCACGCAGACGGCGGAGAAGAACGGTGTGGCGGCCGGAAAGCTCGTGACCGACAAGGGATCGACCACCATCGCGGATGTCGTGGTGCAGAAGGTGGCGGGTCTCGCAGCGAGGGAGATCCGGGGTGTGCACGCGCTGGGTGGCGGCGCGACGCGTGCTCTGAGCGCGCTGCGCGACCGCATTCCCGGCGCCACCGCGAGCGCGGGGCAGGGCGTGTCGGTCGAGGTCGGCGAGAAGCAGGCCGCGGTGGACCTGGAGATCGTCGTCGAGTACGGCGTGCCGATCGCCGAACTGTCGAAGTCGGTGCGCGGCAACGTGATCACCGCGATCGAACAGATCACCGGACTCGAGGTGGTCGAGGTCAACATCAACGTCAACGACGTGCACATCCCGAGTGACACCGAGGGCGAAGAGCCCGAGACCACCCGCGTGCAGTGAGGGGGAGCGCCATGAGCACCACCGCACTGGGCCTGCTGACCGGGCTGGCGCTCGGCCTGGTCGCCGCGTTCGGAGGCTTCAGCGCGTTCCTGCTCGTGCTCGTCTTCGGCGCACTCGGCCTGATCGCGGGCCGGGTCGCGGAGGGCAAGCTCGACCTCGCGCAGCTGCTGGGCCGCGACCGGGACTGACAGGGAGCTGACGATGACCGCAACGCTCGCTGTGCAGCCGGGTTCGGCCCCGGGACTGACCACCGTCGCGGACCGGGCGGTGAGCCGCATCGCCGGACGTGCCGCGCTGGAGGTGCCGGACGTGCTCGCCGCTGCGGTCACCGCACGGGTGACCGGGGGAGTGGCCGCGCTCGACGCACGTCTCGACCTGCGATACCCGGCGCCGGTCGCGTCGACCGCCGCTCGGGTGCGCGCACACCTCGTCGAACGGGTCGGCGCACTCACCGGACTTCAAGTGTCCGTTGTGGACGTTTCGGTGGGCGTGCTGCGTGCGCCTGTGGCACCGGTGCGGAGGGTCGTGTGACTCGCCGCTCACGCCGGGCATTGCCCGCGACCCTCACCGCACTCGTCCTGCTGGCCGCTGCGGCCGTGGTCGCGGTGTCCGCGATCCAGCTCGCCCTCGGCGAAGCACCGTTGCTGCCCTACGACGCGCTGGCTGGTTGGTTGCACGACACCACCTGGTCAGCGCCTGAGATGGCCGTGGCGAGCGGGGTCGCCACGGCCATCGGACTGGTCCTGCTGCTCGTCGCGGTGGTGCCGGGCCGGGCCAGGACCGCACCGCTCGACGAACACACCGCGGTGTCGGTGCGCGGCCTGCGCAACGCCCTGCGGACCGCCGCCCACGTCGACGGCGTCGAGTCCGCCGCGGTGAAGGTGCGCCGCCGCAGGGTGAAAACCGTGGTCCGCACCCGGCGCTCCGTCACCGACGGTCTCGGTGACGCCGTCCGCGCCGCGCTCGAACACCGGGTCGGCGAGCTCGCCCTGGCCCGGCCGCCGCAGGTCGTGGTGCGGGTCAAGGCCCTGAGGAGTGCACCGTGAACCGTTTCCTGCTCGGCCTGCTGGGGCTGATCCTGCTGGCCGCGGGTGCCGCGGCGGCCGCTGTGCACCTCGGGTTCGTCCCGAGGATCGACCGCGACGCGGTGTTGGTGCCCGGCACGGAGTTGCCGCCAACGTGGGTGTTGGTGGTGGTCGCGGCCGCAGCGGTGGTGATCGCGTTGCTGTGCCTGCGCTGGCTCATCGCCCAGATACCGCGCCGCAGGGTCTCGACCTGGCGCTGGGCCGACGACGCCGGCGCCACCCGCATCACCACGGCGACGGCCGCCGCGCCGTTCGCCGACGAGGTGACCACCTACCCCGGTGTGCGCAAGGTCGAGGTGGAGCTGACCGGCCCGCACACCGCGCCGCGCCTGGCCCTCGTCGTCCGCGCCCATGGCGACGCGGATCTGCGTGGGATCCGCCGTCGCATCGACGACGAGGGCCTGCCACGCCTCCGTGAGGCACTCGGCACGCCCGATCTCCAGGCCACCGTCGAGTTCCGGATGACCTCCTCCAAAACCGACGCCCGCGTGCACTGACACATCGGCCGGCGGGCTGGGAGGGGTCCCGGAGCCGAGGCGTCACTCTGCGTGCATGAGCGATTTCGACGTGACCATCGAGGCCCTCAGGGGCATGGTCGGCAGGCACGGCAAGGTGCGGGAAGACCTGACGTCGGTCAACGAGCAGAGCCGGCTCCTGGCGCAGATCCGTCCTCCGATGACGGACCCGGCGACCACCGAGTACGTCACCGCTGCCTGCGCGGCGGGGCAGCGGCACCTCGACGACGTCACGAAGCTCGAACAGGAGCTGCAGGCGCGGATCGACGAGCTGAAGGCGTCGGTCGACCAGTACGAGCGGACCGAGCAGGGCAACCAGCGGCGCATGGCGGTGCAGGACTGATGGCCGGCCTCAGCGGATACGAGATCTTCCTGCTCGCGTCGCAGGGGGAGAGTCCCGCCGCGATGACCCAGGCGGCGGACGCGTCGAAGGCGTCGCGGGCGCGCATCCAGCAACTCGGCGAGGAACTGCAGCGGCTCACCGCGGAGATGCAGGGCGTCTGGAAGGGCAAGGCGTCGGACCGGGCCGCTCAGGCCGTGCAGCCGATCGAACAGGCTCTCCGACGCGCGCAGGAAACCCTGGACAAGTCCGACGTGTCGTTGCGGACCCAGGCGCAGGACTACGGCAGGTTCCGTGAACTGGTGCTGCCGATGGCGACGCCCGATCCGCCGGAGCTGAACCTCGTCGACCAGCTCACGCCGTGGGACACCGACAACGAGGTCGCGCGCAAGGAGTGGTTCGAGGCCGACGCGCAGAACCGCCGCGTCTACGGCGAGTACGCCGGGCTCACCGGCCAGAACCAGGCGACGCTGCCGCAGATGCCCCAGGGGCCGGCCGGCGCGCCGACCGCGAACACCGCTGTCCAGGCCGCGGGTGCGTCCGGCGTGAAGTCGGCGAGCACAGCGCCGCCGCAGGTGAACGACGCGGGTGCCACGTCGCCCTCGTCAGCCGAGTCGGCCGCAGGGGACAAGGCGTCGGCGTCGCCGTCGACGGGGAGTGGCGGCGACAAGACCGGGGCGAGCAACGCCGGCGGCGGACCTGGCGGTGGATCGGGTGCTGCCCAGACGCCCACGTTGCCCGGTCCCGGCGCGCCGAAGCAGCCGGGGGACAGGACGACCGTCGCCGACGCGCCGGGGATGGCGGGCGGCATGCCGATCGCGCCGCGTCCGCAGTCGGGCAAGGACAGCGCGCACAAGTCCGGCGTTCCGAAGGGCGATCACCTGTCCGGAGGTGGCGGCACCCCGGTGCTGCCGGGCATCGGCGATCCGACCGGCACCAGGGGCCAGAGGGGTTCCCTGGATCCGGCCGATCGTTCTGCCGTGGTCGGCAAGACGTTGCCCAACGCTCCCGCGACGGTGGGTGCGCGCGGTGCGGTGGGCAAGGTCGGTGCGCCGGCCATGGGTGGGTTCGGTGCACCCGGCGCGCACGGCCGTGAGGTGGAGGACAAGGAGCACAAGCGCACCGTGTACCTCGAGGACGAGCCGGACGCGCTCATCGGTCAGCTGCCCGGCACCGTGGCACCCGTGATCGGGGAGGGCTGATGTTGCGCGCACCGGTGGTGTTGTCGGACATGGCGTTCGACGTGTTGTGGCACTACGACGACCTCGGCGAGCACCACACCGTGCTGCACGTGCCACCGGCCGAGACCAACCCGCGGGAAGTCGAGCAGGCGCTGCACCGGGAGGGCGTGCAGGTCGACGACACGCTGGAGGCGCTGCGCGTGCTGGCGTTCGCGGACTTCGAGTGCTTCGGCTGGATCGCCTTCAACCGCGAGGACACGTTGCCGGTCGTCGCCGCCATCGCCGGCCGGTACGGCGTCGTCGCGCTCCGGGACAACGGCTACGTGCGCCTCCAGACTCTGGACGGCGACCCGTCGGCCACCCTCGCGGCACATCTGCCGGAGATGCCGCCGGGCCGCGGCACGTCGATCAACGCCCGCGCGGAGGATGCCCAGAGCTCGCGGGGCCTCGCAGAGCTGATGCAACGCCCGCGCACCGGCGCCGCGAAGCTCTACTCGGCCCGGCGCGACAGGTACGGGCGGCGCCGGCGCTCGGAGTCGTTCGTCAGCACGATCGACTGCGCGGACGGCCGCTGGCTGGTGGTCCGGTACGCCGACAGCCGGGGCCAGCGCTGGGTGCACGCCACCCCGGCCACGCGCCACATCATCACCGAGTGGATCCGCCGCATCGCCGTCTGAACGCCGAAGGCGGGCCGGCACGAATGCCGACCCGCCTTCACACGTGTGCGGCTAGCGGGGTGCGAGCAGGCTGGTGATCTCCTGCGACGCCGACACGGTCAGCAGGTGCTGGAGGTTCTCCGGCAGGTCCTCGCCGCGCTTCTGCTTCGCCTCGGCGTAGAGGCGGCCGGCGCGGTAGGAGGAGCGGACCAGCGGGCCCGCCATCACGCCGAGGAAGCCGATCTCCTCGGCCGTCTCCTTGTGCTGGACGAACTCCTCCGGCTTCACCCAGCGCTCGACCGGGTGGTGGCGCGGGGAGGGGCGCAGGTACTGGGTGATGGTGATGATGTCGCAGCCCGCGTCGTGGAGGTCGCTGAGCGCCTCGGTGACTTCCTCGGGGGTCTCGCCCATGCCGAGGATCAGGTTGGACTTGGTGACCAGGCCGAACTCTCGGGCCTTGGTGATCACCTCGAGGGAGCGCTCGTAGCGGAAGGCAGGGCGGATGCGCTTGAAGATCCGCGGGACGGTCTCCAGGTTGTGCGCGAGCACCTCGGGGCGGGACTCGAAGACCTCGGCGAGCTGTTCCGGGACCGCGTTGAAGTCCGGGATCAGCAGTTCGACGCCGGTGCCGGGGTTCATCTCGTGGATCTGGCGGACCGTCTCGGCGTACAGCCACGCGCCGCCGTCCTCCAGGTCGTCACGGGCGACGCCGGTGACGGTGGAGTAGCGCAGGCCCATCGCCTGGACCGACTCGGCGACGCGGCGGGGTTCGTCGCGGTCGAGGTCGGCGGGCTTGCCCGTGTCGATCTGGCAGAAGTCGCAGCGCCTGGTGCACTGCTCGCCGCCGATCAGGAACGTGGCCTCGCGGTCTTCCCAGCACTCGTAGATGTTGGGACAGCCCGCCTCTTCGCAGACCGTGTGCAGGCCTTCGCGTTTGACGAGGCTCTTGAGCTCCCGGTATTCGGGGCCCATCTTCGCCCGCGTCTTGATCCACGAAGGCTTCTTCTCGATCGGCGTCTGGCTGTTGCGGACCTCGAGCCGCAGCAGCTTCCGACCCTCAGGTACCACAGTCACGTCATCACCCTACGCTGCGTCCCCGCGTGTCCGGCGTCACGCACATCCCAGCGAGGGTAAGTGCTGAAACCGGGCTTTTGGTGGAGCGGTCGTTGTTCACGATCTGTTGTTTACGCACGTCACGTCGAACATGAACAACACAGATCGGCTGAAGATGTTCCCGGCCCGGAGGTGACGACCGGGTCCGCCGGTGCCTTCCCAACTCCCCCCAGGCGAAGGCGCCGGCACCCCTACGGAAGATCTGGAGCGATTCCGGTCAGCTTGATCGTGAGCTCCCACAGGCGGTTCGCGGCGAGGTCGTCACGGGCGGCCGCGGTCATCCGCGCGACGGCGGGGTAGCCGCGCATGCCGTTGAAGCTGTCGGGGCCGTAATACTGACCGCCGCGTGCGTCGGGGGAGGTCGCCGCGTAGAGCTGCGGCAGTGCGCCCATCTCGACGGACTGCGAGAACAGGTGGCTGATCTTGCCGCCGAGGCGCAGGAACAACGAGTTGTGCGCGCTCGCCATGTTGTCGGTCAGGTCGGTGACCGTGATGCCGGGGTGTGCGGCGATGGACGTCACGTCCGATGAACGCCGTTCCAGCTCACGTGCGAACAGGATGTTGGCGAGCTTCGATTGGCCGTACGAGCCGCGGTAGCTGTACGGGCGACGTTCCCAGTTCGGGTCGTCGAAGTCGATGCGGCCGTACTGGTGCGCGAGAGAGGCGACCGTGACGACGCGTGCGCCTGGACGTTGCCTCAGTGCGGGCAGCAGCAGCCATGTCAGGGCGGCGTGGCCCAGGTGGTTGGTGCCGAACTGGCGCTCGAAGCCGTCCGCGGTCCGGCCGTTCGGGACGGCCATGATGCCCGCGTTGTTGATGAGCACGTCGAGACCGCCGACCTTGCCGGAGACCGTGTCGGCGGCGGCGCGCACCGAGCTGAGGTCGGCGAGGTCGAGTTCGAGGACCTCAGCGGACCCGGCGACGGCTTTCCTGGCCGTCTGACCTCGCTGGACCGAGCGACAGCCCATGATCACGTGGGCGCCCCTGGCCGCGAGCACCTGGGCGGTGCGCAGGCCGAGACCGGAGTTCGCGCCGGTCACCAGGACGGTGCGGCCGGTCTGGTCGGGGATGTCGGCTTCGGTCCAACGACTCATGGAGTCATTCCTACCGTTCGGTAACTGCCGAGCGATAGGTGTGCGTCGAGTACCGCTCGCAACACCGGCTCGTCGGCGGCCAGTTCCGCGGTGACGACGTGCTCGTCGACGGGACCTTCCAGCGCGGCGGCTTCCATGCGCGCGGTCAGCTTGTTCTGCCAGCGGTGGTCGAGCGCCAGCAGGAGTTCGTGCAGCGACCCGAAGACGTCCGGATCCACGATCAGCGGTGCGGACGGGTCGCGGCGGGCGTCGCGCAGCACGGCGTCGAGCGCGTCACGGCGGCGGTAGTGGTCTGTCCAGCCCATGTCTCGTACCCCCGGTTTCTCGCATACCCTCGGTATGACACGACCATACCACCGGTACGTACCGACGGTATGTGAGATACGTTTCGGCCGTGCGAACACGACGTGCCGAGTACTCGGAGTCGACCAGGCAGGCGCTCGTCGACAGCGCGGTGGACCTCTTCACCAAGCGCGGGTACGCCGGCACCTCGCTCGACGAGGTCGTCAAACGCGCCCGCGTGACCAAAGGCGCGCTCTACCACCACTTCAGTGGCAAGCAGGCGTTGTTCGAGGCGGCTTTCACGCAGGTCGAGACCCGGTCGATCGAATCACTGACCGCGGTGGTGACCGCCGAGGGTGACGCGTGGGAGACGGCGACCGCGGGTCTGCGGGCGTACGTCCGCAAGTGCCTGGAGCCGGAGTACCAGCGGATCATCGTCCACGAGGCGCCGGTCGTGATGGGCTGGGAACGCTGGCGTGAGGCGGAAGAGCACTTCAGCTTCGGTTTGCTGCGCACGGCCGTGCAGCTGCTGGTGGACGCCGGTGAGATCGACGACCTGCCCGTGGAGATCATGGCCCGGCTGCTGTTCGGAGCGCTCTCCGCGGGGGCCAGCACCATCGCGAGTTCGTCCGATCCGAAGCGCACCGGGCGAGAGGTCGAACGCGCGATCCTGCGCGTTTTGGAGGGTTTGCGCAAGAAGTAGTCGAGTTCGGCCCTAGCGGCCGGGCGCAACGTCGATCACCACGAGGACAACGAGGTGGTCAGCATCATGATCGAACCGGTCAACACGCGCCTGGGACTCGACGGCAAGATCGCTCTGGTGACGTCGGGAACGCATGGTCTCGGCCTTGCCATCGCGAGCAAGCTCTGCGACAACGGCGCACACGTCATCATCACCACGTCCCCCGGCGACGTCGACGCCGAACGCGCCCTGCTCGTGCTCGGCGGCAAGCCGGGCTCGGCGTCCGTGGTGCCGCTGGACATCCAGGACGAGAACGCCGTGCGCGTGCTGCTCGAGCAGGTGAAGCTGGAGCGCGGGCGGCTCGACCTGTTCGTGCACCACGCGGTCTCCCCGGACATGACGCCGCTGCTGAACGTCGTGGAACCGCTCGCGAAGGCGTTCGTCGACGGTGGCCGCGTCGTCGTCGCCGGCTACACGGTGACGCCGGTGCACGGGGTGATCCGCACGCTGGCGCTGGAAATGGCCTGGTACCGGGTGGCGGTGAACGCGGTCGTCACGACCGTGATCGACAACGGCCCGATGAACATCGACCCCGAGCTGGTGGACCGGCTCGCGATCAAGAGCCCGTCCGGCCGGGTGACGCTGCCGGAGGACGTGGCGAACGCGGTGGCGTTGCTGTGCGCGGACGAGGCCGCGTGGATCCAGGGTCAGGTGATCACCGTCGACGGCGGGCTGGAACTGCTGGAGCGGTGGGGAGAGACGCGCTGACGGATTCGTCGCGGTGTCCCGGCCCGGCCGAAGTCCTCGGCCGGGCCGGTCTCGTTGCCGGGCCTGTTCACACATGTGACGTGAAGGGGTATTGCTGCCGTAATGCGGGTCGCTGGAGTTCCGCTCGTGCGTGACCGGAGTCGTGTCTATCTGTCAGCGCCCAGTGACTGGACGTCATCAGCCTATAGGCATCGTGAATTGCACCTAGCGCATTCGGAGTAGTAAAAACTGCGCTCAGCTCAAATGCTTGTCCGGCACGGTGACCGAGTGTAAAACTCGAAAAGTGGGCAGGGGGACCCAGCAAGGGGGCTGATGATGATCAGGGTCTTACTCGCCGAGGACGTGCAAATGGTCCGGGGCGCATTGGTCGCCTTGTTGAATCTCGAACCAGATATAGAGGTGGTCGCCTCGGTGGCGACGGGTGACGAAATCGTGCCCGCCGTCGCAAAGAGCCAGCCGGACGTCGCCGTCCTCGACATCGACCTTCCGGGTATGGACGGCCTTTCCGCCGCGACGGTCATCCACGACACGGCTCCCGGTACGCGCACCTTGATCCTGACGAGTCTCGGCCGGCCGGGAACCCTGCGTCGCGCGCTCAACGCCCGCGTGAACGGTTTCATCCTCAAGGACGCCCCCGTCAACGAACTCGCCGACGCCATCCGCGGGGTGTCCGTCGGCCGCCGGGTCATCGATTCGCAGCTGGCGCTCTCCGCGTGGGACACCGACGAGTGCCCGCTCACGCCGCGCGAGCTCGAAGTGCTCCGGCTGGCCTCCGACGGCGCGGACGCCATGGAGATCGCCACGACGCTGTTCCTGTCGGTCGGCACCATCCGCAACTACCTGACGGCGGCGACGGGCAAGCTCGACGCCCGCAACCGCGTCGACGCGGTGCGCATCGCCCGCAAGGCCGGCTGGTTCTGACCTGGTCCAGGTCCGGCTCAGGCCGCGGTCGGGATCGAGGCGTGCACGTGGAAGCGGTCGGTGCCCACGTGGCGGGCGACGAAGACGCCGCCTGCCGCCTGGACGCGTTCGGCCTGGTTGCGGACGCCGTTGCAGTCGGAGGAGATCGGGCGGTCGGTGGCGCCGTCGTTCACGACGTCGAGCTTCACCGCGCCGTCGGCCTGGCTGACGGTGATCGCGCAGTTCTCGGCGTCGCTGTGGCGCAGCACGTTGGTGACGGCCTCGCGCAGGACCGTGGCCAGCACGGTCTCGATCTCCTCCGGCAGCGGGCTGTGGTCGAGTTCTACACGGACGTCGATGTTCGCGGCCGCCAGCATGGTCTTCGCCGAGACCGAGGTGTCGGACAGCGACAGGCGGCGGTAGCTGCGGGCGAGTGAGCGCACGTCGGTGAGGGCGCGTCCGGCGATGTCCAAGATGTCGGCGAGGTGCTCCTGGGTGCGGTCCGGATGCTCCGCGATGAGGCGGTGGGCCAGCTCGCTCTTCAGCTTGATCGCGCTGAGGCTGTAGCCGAGCAGGTCGTGCAGGTCGCGGGCGAGGCGGAGGCGTTCAGCTGCCAGTGCGGCCCCTGCCTGCTCGGGTGGTGCGTGCCGGCGGAACGCGATGCCGGAGATGAGCAGGCCCGTCGCGGTCGTCACGATCACGGCTTCCAGCACCGAGGCCGGGGTTTGCGGGAGGGCCGTCGCGGCGACTGTCAGGCCGAATGCGATCCAGCCTGCGATCGGCGGGAAAAGGGCCAGTGCGTTGCCGGCCACCAGACCGGGCGCGGCGATCCACATGTGGCCGACCAGCAGGTACGGCAGGAACGCGAGCACGGCCTGTGCCGCGAGGGCGATGCGGCGGGTGGGCGCGTTCAGTTGGCCGAATTGGAGGGCCTGCAGTGCGAGAACCAAGGCCAATGCGATGAGATATATGGCGGAATGAGTCGTTTCCCGGTCGATCAGAAGCAGCCGCGCCAGGTCGGCCAGGCAGATGCCCACTACTGCGGCGTGGATGATCCCGCCGGGTCTCGCCGGTTCGGACCACTCATTCACGATTCCCCCAAGGGACCGAGCTCGCTCCTGCGGCTTCTCGGCGAACCCAGGGCAAATGCTAGACAGTGCGGTCCCGTCTCGATCTAGTTCTGAACCGGTACAGATGATACTGCCGGAGTTCCTGGTTTCAGCAAATTTCGCTCGAAAGGACCAGTATTTATCGTGCTGCTCACGACGGGTGTTCAAGCGGTTACCCATAGGATTTGTTTGGGTACGTCCGGCCCCGTGAATATCTCACATCGGCAGCGGTAGTTCGCCATCTCGGAGTCGTGCCGCGCTACGTGGCGTTCGATAGCCCCGCTCAGGTGAACTTGATGGCACGACAACAGCAAGCCGCCGCTGAAACTGGAACTGGGGAGGGCTCCCATCATGGAGATCAAAGTTCTCGGACCGCTGGAGGCACGGGAGAACGGCATCTCGATCACGCCGAGCGCCGTCAAGCCACGGCAGGTGCTCTCCCTGCTCGCGTTGCAGGCCGGGCACGTCGTCACGGTGCCCACGCTGATCGAAGAACTCTGGGGGGTGACGCCGCCGAGAAGCGCGCTCACCACATTGCAGACATACGTGCTCCAGGTGCGCCGGCGCATCGAGGCCGCGTTGCCGGAGGGCAGTGCGGGCGCCGCGAAGAACGTCCTCGTGACCCGCTACGGCGGGTACATGCTCGACGTCGCGCCGGAGACCATCGACGTGCGCAGCTACGAGCGGCTCGCCGTCGCCGGTCAGCGCGCGCTGGAGGTCGGTGACCTCGAGTCCGCGTCGCGGTTGCTGCGCTCGGCCACCGACGTGTGGCGCGGGCCGGTGCTCGTCGACGTGCAGATCGGTGTGCGGCTGGGCATGGAGGTCACGCGGCTGCAGGAGTCGCGGCTCGGCGTCCTGGAGTCCCGGATCGAGGCGGACCTGCGGCTGGGCAAGCACCAGTCGTTGCTGAGCGAGCTGTCCGTGCTCACCGCGCAGCACCCCATGCACGAGAACATGTGCGCGCAGTACATGCTCGCCCTCTACCGCGCCGGTCGTCAGTGGCGTGCCCTGGAGGCGTACCAGTCGCTGCGCGACACCCTGATCGAGGAGCTCGGCCTGGAGCCGTCGGAGCGCCTGCGCCAGCTGCAGTGCGCGATCCTCAGCTCCGAGCCCACGCTGAACGGTCCGACGTCCGCACTTCAGCTGGAGCGCCAGCTCGCCGGTTGATCCGCACTCGACCGGGGAGAGCAGAAAAAGTGGATACCGTCACCGGTGCGAGTTCGCTGGTCCGCGCGCTCGAGGACGCCGGTTGTGAAGTGATCTTCGGCATTCCCGGCGGGGCCATCCTGCCGGCGTACGACCCGCTGCTGGACTCGGTGAAGATCCGGCACGTGCTCGTGCGGCACGAACAGGGGGCCGGGCACGCCGCCTCGGGTTACGCACAGGCGACGGGCAGGGTCGGGGTGTGCGTCGCGACGTCGGGTCCCGGCGCGACGAACCTCGTCACCCCGCTCGCCGACGCCTACATGGACTCCGTGCCGATCGTGGCGATCACCGGCCAGGTCAACCGGGCGATGATCGGCACGGACGCCTTCCAGGAAGCCGACATCCGTTCCATCTCCCTGCCGATCACCAAGCACGCGTTCCAGGTGACGGATCCGGCGGACATCCCGGCGGTGATCGCGGAGGCGTTCGCGCTCGCCGCGGGCGGCAGGCCGGGACCGGTGCTGGTCGACATCCCCAAGGACGTGCTGGCGTCTACAACGACGTACACGCCGGCACCGCCCGTCCCGACCTCGCGGATGGCGCCGGCGGCCAACGAGATCCGCCGCGCGGCCGGGCTGATCGCGTCCTCCCGCCGCCCGGTGTTCTACGTCGGCGGGGGAGTGGTCCGCGCCGGCGCCGCCGCGGAACTGCGGGCACTGGCCGAACGCACCGGCATCCCGGTCGTGACCACGCTGATGGCCCGCGGCGCGTTCCCCGACTCGCACCGCCAGCACCTCGGGATGCCGGGCATGCACGGCACGGTGCCCGCCGTCGCCGCCCTGCAGCAGTCCGACCTGCTGATCGCGCTCGGCACCCGCTTCGACGACCGCGTCACGGGCGTGCTGGAACTGTTCGCCCCGCACGCCGCGGTGATCCACGCCGACATCGACCCGGCCGAGATCTCCAAGAACCGCAAGGCGGACGTGCCGATCGTCGGTGACTGCCGCGACGTGCTGATCTCGCTGAACGCGGCCGTGCGGCAGGCTCCGCTGCTCACGTCGTGGTGGGCATATCTCGACGGCCTGCGCGACCGCTTCCCGCTCGGCTACGACTGGCCGGCGGACGGCAAACTGGCGCCACAGCACGTGATCGAACGCATCGGCACGCTCGTCGGTCCCGAGGCGATCTACACCGCGGGTGTCGGCCAGCACCAGATGTGGGCAGCGCAGTTCGTGGGGTACGAGCGGCCGGGGTCGTTCATCAACTCCGGCGGTCTCGGCACCATGGGTTTCGCCGTTCCCGCCGCGATGGGCGCGCAGTGCGGCGTGCCGGACCGCGCGGTGTGGGCGATCGACGGTGACGGCTGCTTCCAGATGACCAACCAGGAACTCGTCACCTGCGCGCTGGAGGGCATCCCGATCAAGGTCGCCGTCATCAACAACGGCAACCTCGGCATGGTCCGCCAGTGGCAGAACCTCTTCTACCGCGGCCGTTACTCCAACACCGGCCTGTCCACCCACAAGCGCGTACCGGACTTCGTCGCACTCGCCGAGGCCCTGGGCTGCGTCGGGTTGCGGTGCGAGGACAGGTCCGAAGTGGACGATGTGATCATGCGCGCCGTGGAGGTGCGCGACCGGCCGGTGGTCATCGACTTCGTGGTGGGCGAGGACGCCCAGGTGTGGCCGATGGTGGCAGCGGGAACCGGGAACGACGAGATCATGACCGTCCGCGGCATCAAACCCCTGTTCGACGAGGACATGTGATGACCAGACATGCGTTAACGATGGTGCTGCGCAACGTCCCCGGCGCGTTGTCCAGGGTCGTGGTGCTGTTCTCCACCCGCGGCGTCGACGTGGAGTCGCTCAGCCTCGATCCCACCGAGCGCGGCGACGTCTCCAGGATGGACGTGGTGGTGGGGCTGCCGGCCGGACGTTCTCCCGATCAGCTGGTGAAGCAGCTTTCCCGGCTGGTCGACGTGAAGAGCGTCGTGGCGGTGGCCGATCCCGCACGGGACCAGATCGGCGCCTGAGAGGAAGTGGCCTGCCCCAAGCCTCCGGGGCCGGCCCCCTCCTGTTGGTGCCCCAGTGTCTTATTAACAAAATACGCTGCCCCCGAAGGAAATTGTTTAGTTATCGGGGGGGGGCGGTTGAGTAAAA
>NZ_JBSGXZ010000063.1:0-39100 GCF_053610285.1 Lentzea sp. NPDC054927 | reverse complement strand
GCGTACGGGCGTCGCGCGAGCTGCGCGCCACAGCGCCACAGACCCGATCGCACGATCGAGTGAAACATTTCCTTCGCTCCCACTTTTTGCGCTTCCGGACGGTACAAACGGGCGTCGCGCGCCGGGGTCGCATGCCGGCGTTCATCGCTCGCACCCCGAAGGGTTGCGCACATCCTATCTGGTCCTCGGACCACGCCTTGACTCGCGGACAAGAACTGGCCGACCGTAAGATCAACTAGCAAAGCGGCTGCTTAGTCGGAAATGCTCGCGACCTATCGGGGGGCGGGTAACGGACCGGCGGGCGCGGCGATACGCAGGGCGTGACATTCCCAGCCTCGCTCGTCCCAGGGCGGTTTCGTCGACGCCTTAGCCCACGTTCATGCCGGATGTCAAGGGTTGATGATTTTGCGTTTCTGCAGGTCAGAGGCTTGGGATGAAATGGGATGTCCCCCATAGGGGGTAGAGTGTTGCGTGGAGGCAGTCCAGGGCTAGATTCTTGGGCGTACCAAAAACCCCCGTGTCTTGCTCCTAAATGCTTCCGGACGGGACGACGGGTAGTGAAAGGAGGAGGGGGACTCAGGTCGCACTCGGTCCCTCTCCTTATCTCTTCGGTTGGGTGACATCTCAACCACGTGGAGACGCTCCAACTCCGCCTATTCCTATAGGTTGATGGAATGCGCCCAGGTCACCGGCATTTCGCGCGGTGCGCAACAAATTGTCGTTATGGCGTGGAATCATCAGACTCCTCGGGTTTTCGCCGATGATCTGACGTTATCGCCATGGTGCAGTAGGTGGAATGCCCTGCTCTGTGCCGGTCGAGTCCGTGGATCGTTCACCGATGCGTACATGCCGCCGGGGAGCGTGCGGATGTGCGGCACGGGTGCCTGATGTGGGTTCGATCACTCCTTGTCGGCCGCGGGTGTCGTCGTCGACCCGGTGAGGTGGTGCCGGTGCGGTAGTGCATGCTTGTTGCCCCGTCACACCACCCCCAGCGCGGCTGGTGATCCTTCTCGGTGTGGCGATCGACAGCTCTCCGCGCCGCACTCCGAGGGGTTTATGCGATGACTGGCACCGGAAAGCAGGTTGGTCGACCGAGGCCGACCTGCGCTGCGGAGATGGGCGGTGACCTGCCGCTCGCGGAGAAGGAGTTCATCTGGCCGCTGCTGCAGGCCGTCTATGACCGGTTTCGCACCGTTACGAACTTCATCGAGTACAGCATGGCGCACCCCGCCCGTCCCACCCGCACGTATCTCGTGAACCCTGGACGGGCGACTGGGAGGAACACGCGCAACCCGGTGAACTTCAGGGAGGCGCTCAACTCGCAGATCAACGGCTCTCCCCCCAACTTCCCGGAGTGGTGGGTGGTCGAGTGGGTGATCACCGTGGTGATGAGCAACTCGTCGGCGGACAAGCGCGCCAAAGCATTGGCTGACCTCGGATGGGACTGGGCGGAGCTGCGGGGCAAGCGGCCCTGGGGCTTCCACGGCGAGGTGCCCGATGAAGCTGCGCTAACCGATCCGGACGAGGCCAAGGACGACGAGACCAAGCTGGCGGTCCTGCAGAATGTGACGGTCCCGGCGCTGCGCTACGAGGTCGAGAACTTGAGGGCTCGCAACGAGATTCTCCAGCGCGGGCGGCACTACCTGCTCTCCGAGGACGTCGACGATGTCGTGGACCTGACGGCTCGTCTCAGGTTGGCGGACGAGGCTCTGGCCGAGGCCGAGCGAGACAAGGCGAAGGCCGAGGACCACGCTGCCCGCGTTCAGCGACGCAACAACGAGCTCGAGCAGCTCAACGTCGAGGCCCACCACAAGCTCGAACACCTGCTCGGCTTGCTGCGGCCGAACAGGCCCGCCTCTCCGCTGCCTATGTCCGGCATTCTTGACCCGAGAACGGCAACGGAGCAGACGGAGGTCTTCCCCGCGGTGTCCGGGCACCCGCCATCGGTGGAGGCGCGCGACTCCGTTGTTGGCACGAACGACGAGATCGCGCAGAAGCGCTACAAGAACACCGCCTGGTACACGCCGGAGCAACAGGAACTTGCCAACGACTCCTCGGTCCACACCAAACTGTTGGAGATCGCCGACATCCTGAACTTCCGGGTACCCGGCAACTCGCGCAACGAGGCGATCCCGCAGAAACACGAACTGGACACGCCCTCCGCAAGCGGGCAAGGAGCCTGAACAGGCCAGCGCGCTCGACCAGGTCATCAAGTGGAGCCTGGTCGCCAGGGCACGGCTGGTCGTGGCGCCTATGAGCACCGCACGATGTATTGGTGAGCGGTCGAGGACCTGATCGGTCGGAATCTTCCGCCGGACATACCGCGCACTGACTGAGCGGTGCGAGGGCGATTCAAGGTCAGGCCGCCATCGGTGATCTCGCTGGCGATGGGGCCTGACCTTGATGAGGCGTCAGAACGGCAGCAGACCGTTGAGCCGGATGAACAGGTTCTCCGCCCTGGTCAGTGGTCTGCCCGCGGTTGGGAACCAGCGCTACCTGTTCGCGCAGGAGCGTGGTGGCGGGCTTGAGGTGGCTGAACATGCCGCCCTTGCTGAGGAAGTGGCTTTCGATTGGCCGGACGATCTCCGGGTCCTTCGCATTGAGGCGCGGCCCGCTGGATCGACCGGGCTGGAACCCCACGAGCTGACATGCCGCCGCGGTCGCCAGAAGGACCTGAGGGTTCTCGAAGCGCCTGCCTTCAGAGGTTGTTCGGGATAGTCGACGCTCGCATGCCGAACTGATGGTCGAGGTCGTCTGCGAGCTGTCGGGCGACGTCGCGCAAAGCGGCAGCATCGCCGTCTGCGGAGAACTCGGCCTCCACAGCAACTGGCCTGCGGATCGCTCTCGTCCCTGGCATAACATGAAAATTCTGCGAGTAATGACCTGCCCGCTTGTTGTCCACCGCGACCAAAGGTCGGGACGGACGAGTCGGGTCCTGCAGGAATGTCGCCCGGATCAGCGTCGTCCCAGCGCCCCCCACGCTGCGGACATGGGCAGCCACGAGAGCCACCGCCTCTACTAGCAGCGAGTCGACCACCCTGACTGGAACCCGATGGGCAGAGCCGTCGTCGATGAAGTCCGCATCGCTGCGGATCCAGGTGCCGGCGCCGACAGCCAGTGCCACAGAGCCGTCGTGATGAAGCTCGACACGGCCCCAATCGGGCAGTTCAGCGGGATCCTCCGCATGAGGGTTCGACACCATCACCCAGCGACGCAGACCTGCACGCGGGTTAATCACGGCATAGTTGGGCAGCTCAGCGATCACCGATATCCGGCCCTGGTCCGTCGACTGGATCTCCGACGCCAGGTCCAGCATCTGCAAGTGGGTCGCAGTGACCTGCTCCCGCTTCGGGCGTTCCCCGGCAAGCGATGTGAGCGCGGCCGGGCGCGCCGACACCGCGACCCACACACCGTTGGCCAGGTCGATCTCGGAACCAAGGTGCTCGATCAGAGCGCTGAGCGCTGCTCGATCGTCGACTCGCCGAGCAAAACGGTCGCGATATGCACGCTCAAGCTGACTCTCCGTCATCCAACGCGTGTCTGAGCCATCGCGATACGGAACACCCATCTCGTTCTTTTCGCCAACAATGTGAGGGGCGTTCGAGCTGGCCGGCACCGACACGACGATGAGCCCTTGCCCTCCTGCAACGTCGTTCAGCGGTTCGACCAGCAGGCCGTCGACCAGCGGCCTCACGTGTTGCCAGGCCAGCGACCGCACGGACTGACGGACACGCTCGTCGTTCTGCACACCTGTCAGCGCGGTGGCTTCCTCGTTCGCTTCGTCAACCCCGAAAACGATCAGGCCGCCGCGCGTGTTGGCCATCGCCGCCACGTCCTTGGCGAACTCCCACTTCTTCTGCTCCACGACCTTTGGAGGCAGATTTTTCTGCTTCCAGGCCAGATCTCTCTTCCAGTCCAGGTCCTCGTTCTCACGAACCCGCTGGGCGATCGCCTGCACCACCATGTCATGGGTCAGCGGCGTCGGAGACCGTCCAAGTTCGGTATGGATGCGCGACCACATGATTGACATCGGCCAACACTAGCCAACCGATCAGTTCCTAGGACTTGCCTTCTTCGAGCGCCAACGTCCACAACGCGGAGGACTCCTCGTCACTCGTTCGACGACCCGGACCGGGGGCACTGCCAATGCCGCGTCACAGCCGGGAAACGCACACCGTCGCGCCGCGCCGAACAACAGCTTGATCGCCTTCTCCGCGCAGGCGCAGGCCATGCGACAAACCTTAGAACCGCACCGTTGGGATCTCATTCAGGAAGCGGTGCTCGATTCAGTCCGATCGGAGCGAAGAGATCGCCGATGTCTGAGATTCGATCGAGCACGTCGTCCGCGGTGAACGTCAACTGCTCCGGCTTGTGGCAGCTGCGAACCTCGTCCCAGGTGACCGGTGTGGCGACGGTCGGTTCGTCGCGGCCGCGCAGCGAGTAGGGCGAGATGGTGGTCTTGGCAGCGTTGTTCTGACTCCAGTCGATGAACACTTTGCCCTCACGACGGGCCTTCGCCATCGTGGCCGTCACCAGTTGGGGTGTCTCCCGTTCGAAGGCCACCGCGATGGTCTTCGCGTAGGCAGAAGGACCTTGCGCGCTTGAAGTCTCGATGCCCGTGTAGACCTGCATGCCCTTCGAGCCCGATGTCGTGGCTACCGGTACAAGTTCGTGAGCGACCAGCACCTCGTGCAGGCGCTCGGCCACCCGGCAGCAGTCGACGATCGTGGTGCCAGGACCAGGGTCGAGGTCGAACACGAGCCGGTTCGGCAAGTCACGTGTGCCGTTCGAGACAGTCCATTGAGGAACGTGCAGTTCGAGCGCGGCAAGGTTGGCGGCCCACACGAGTGCGGCGAGTTCGTGAAGCAGTGGATAGCGAACGACCTCATCGGCATCAGCTCCCCGCCGAGAGCCGCCGCCACGCAGAGGCACGGTCAGCAGCCAGTCCGGTGCACTCGCGTCAGTGTTCTTCTGGAAGAACTTCTGTCCATGGACGCCGTTGGGGAAGCGCACGAATGTGACGGGCCTGTCACGCAGGTGCGGCAGCAGAATCGGCGCGATCTGGCTGTAGTACGCGATGACCTCGCCTTTGGTGGTGCCGTCGGGGTACAGGGCTTTGTCCAAGTTGGACAAAGTGAGCCTGCGGCTACCCGCGTTCACGGTCACGCGACTGCTGATCTCGGGAAGCTGGGCAGCAGGCGAAGGACTGGGGCGACCAGGTCGCGGTGCGGTCACCTCCGAGGGCTCGCGGTCCTCACGCAGGCCGCGCCACGCGGTGTGCCGCAGCCGGCCGTCTTCGCCTCGGGTGAACTGCCGGAACCGCACCTCGCCTACCAGCACAGGGTCCACCCACCGAGCTCGGACGACGTCCTCGCGCGGAGGCGTCGCTGTGAAAGGGTGGCTGGACCGCTCCAACGGTTGTAGCCGGTCGCGCAGCTGGTCGCGGTCCTGCCGGGTGAAGCCGGTGCCGACATCGCCGATGTAGATCAGTTCGCCGGTGTCCGGGTCGTGGGCGCCGAGCAGCAGACCGCCGACCGTGCCGGTGAAGCCGCTCTGACCGGGCCGCCATCCGCACACGATCACCTCCCGCGTCTGAACGAGCGGGTGCTTGCACCAGAAGTCGGGCCGTTTGCCGGGGATGTAGGGGGAGTCGAGGCGCTTGGCGACGAGCCCTTCGTGGCCCTCCGCGGCCACGCGCTCGAGGAGCCGCTGCGGGGTCAGGCGCTCGGCGGCCAGCTCGGCGCCGGTGAACGACTGGACCACGGCCACCCGGAACGGATCGGGCATCGCCAGCTCAGTGAGCCGGCGCCGCCGCTGCTCGTACGGCTGCTCCAGGAGAAGCTGCTCGTCGAGCTGCAGGAGGTCGAACGCCAGGAACCGAACAGGGACGTCTGTGAAGGGCTCATTGCGCCGGGCGGTGCGGTGCTTCTGGAAGCGGCCACGTCGTTGCTGCAGCAGGCCGAAGTCGATCTGGCCGGCCTCGTTGTAGACCACGACCTCACCATCGAGCACCGCGGCGCGCCCTCGCAGCGCCGTGGTGAGCACGCCGGTCAACTCGGCGAACTCGACAGTGAGGTCGAGGCCATTGCGGCTGGTCAGCATCGTGGTGCCGTCGGCGGCGATCCGCATCGCCACGCGGTAACCGTCCAGCTTGTACTCATACGCCCACTGCGGCCCCTCGCGCAGGCGGCCGCCATCGGGCTTGGCGAGCATCGGGTCGATCCACGCAGGAACGGAGTCGTGAGCTACGCGCATGGCGACCTCCGCTCCCAGGACGTTGCACAGTCACTGGGAATCGAAGGTAACCCGATCGGCCTAATCCTGCGCGTCAGCGCCGACCTGAATCACCGGACGGCTAGAGCTTGCGGAGCACGTGGAATGGCAAGGTCCAGGCCGGTAGCGATAACGCGCCTCGCGGCGCCGGGCGTGCGGGCGAACAGTCTGTCCAGTCGGACCGAGACGCCGGTGACCACGGCTCTGTGGCCGTGCACGCTGTCGCCTTCCCAGACGGTGAACGGGCTGTTAAGCACGTCGACCGTTGCCCGAGGTCAGCGCTGTCTGCGAGCGGCTCCGGACGAGATCGAAGTAGAGCTCCTCGGACAGCTCTGCTCGGTCTGGTGCGGGTGCAGTGGCGGTCAGCCGCCAGGAGTGATCGGCGGTGTCGGTAGCGCAGGCCAGGCAGCTGACATGGGCTTCGCCGTCGTGCACGACCGCTCGAAACTGGGAATGGCCAAGAGTGTGCCGGCCGAGCTTGCATCGCGCTGGCAAGAGCGCTACCCGTTGGCCGGTGCCGTCGTACGCGTACGTGAGCGTGCCGTCCATTTGGGACGGTTCGAGAAGCTGCCGATCCATGGCGCGAAAACTATCACCGTATTCGCACATACGTTCGGTCGGACGCGTGTGGCGCGCTGGTGATCATCAACTTTTTGCCGACAGATTGGCGGCGCGGCTGTTCGGTATCGCGATCAGCAGCTGTCAGTCCCTGCGGCGTGGAGATCATGAACGTGCGGCGCGTCGGCCTAGGTTCACTCGACGGTGTGCAGCTCGACGCCGCACCGCTCGGGCGATCTCGCCGACTCGATCACGAGCCTGATCGACTGACCACCGTTCAACCCGGTGCTCAGAGGATGAACCACCTGGCGTTCGTGTGTTCTCCGAGCTGGGCGATCCGCCGCCGGACCTCTGCGGCCTGTGGGGTGTCTGGCGTTGACTTCCGTGCGTTCGTGGTGATCATCCTCAGCTCACGCAGGTCCCTGAACGCTTCGTAGCCCGACCAGGCGCGGATATCGCGTCCATAGCGCTCGCAGAACTCGTCGTACTCTTCGGGCGCAAACCCGAATCTGCGGCAGTGGACCTCGATGGTCACGAGGTCCCATTCGACAGGCCCGAAGACCGCGCTCTCCCAGTCACACAGGACAGCTCTGCGAACATCGTTGTACCACAACGTGTTGCGATGCTGAGGATCTCCGTGGATGAGGCGCGGTTTGCTCGTCTCGACTGCCTGCAGGCGAGAATCCACGTCGGCGAGGATCTCGGCCAGCATTGTCCGTTCCGGGTCGGTGAGGAAGGTGCTGGCCTCGATCGAGTGCCGGATCATCCCGAGCGCATCCAGCTTCGGCAGCTCAAGCGGCACAGATTCCAGGCTGTGCAAAGACAAGAGTGGGCGTGCGATGTCTCCAGCAGAAACCGGCCTGTCCTGTGGGAGGTAGTGCCACAGGGTGACAGCACAGCCTGCGAGAGGCATCGGCTGTTCGATGTCAAGCAGGGTCACCGTGGGCACCCGTTGCTCGACTAGCCACTGCACCAGCTTGACCACGTCCTCGGTGTGCCGGATGCCTGGACGCACGACCTTGACCACCACTGGGGCGGTGGTCAGCTGGTAGACCGCGTTCGTCTGGTGCCTGAGCAACACCATGCCCGCGGGGTCGAGGCCTGCTCGCAGGCATGCCTCGACCGCGACGAGCTTGGTGCGTTCAGGACTGAAGGTGGATTCGGTGAGGTGCGGCAGCTCGTGGCCGGCCACCACCATCAGGTTCCGCTCTTCGACGCCACAAGTTCACGGAGTTCGCTGACAGCAGGACGTTCCCACCGCTGCGTCGGAATTGCCTGCACAACGTCTGTTGCTCGCCTGAGCACAATTCGAGTGCGATGGTCCGCAGGCAAGTTGAGCAGGGCGTCGACTGCGAGGGTGCATGCGTCGTCGATATCGCCGTGAACGGCCTCGCCGACCGCCTGGTCCAGCTTGATCAGCGCGGGGTCGATGACCAGCGTCGGATCGCTGCGGTAGCGCTCCAGCGCTTCTTGCTGAACGTGTCGAGCGCGGTCGAACTCGCCGAGGTAGGTGAGTGTCCCGGACAGGTACAGCAGCAGTCGCTTGTCGTTGAACTCGAACGCCGCGTCGGATGAGGGTGTGTCCAGTTGGTCGACGAGACGCTGCGCCGTGGCCATTGCGCGCTCGGCCCCCGTGCTGTCACCGAGCCGTGCGAGGGCGCGGCCTTCCGCTGCCGCTGCAAGAGCGTTGGCTCCGCAAACCGTGCCAGCGGACAGCGCTTGTGCTTCCCTTGCCAAGGAAACAGTGCGCTCGAGCCGCCCGTAGTAGTACGGGAGCATCGCCTCCTGTGCGCGGACCTGCGCCCGCAGACGACCGTTGGTGGTGTCATCGGCAGCGAGGCGAGCGGTGCCGTACCAGTAGCGTGCTCGGTCGATCTCTCCGAGTTTCATCAGAGCGTCGGCACTCAACAGCCCGAGTGCAGCCGTCACTGTGGACAGTCGCTCCTGCACCTTTGCGGGTTGCCGGTGCTCCGCGAGCTCTTGAACTTCAAGGAGATCCGGCATCAGCTCAGCAAGCACCTGAGTGGGTGGAGTGTGGGTGTAGCGGTCGATCCGGTCGCCGACTCGTTCCTCGATCAGCCCCAGGCGTTCCACCGAACCGAGTCCCTTCGAAAGCGTCTGATCGACGAGCAGCCGCGCTTGGTCCAGCCGTCCAAGGAGGTCTTCCTGAGCTGCGGATTGCGCCGGCCAGATGATCGCCACCGCAGCAGACACCGGTGAAGCGCTCCCGTCGAACAGCTCATCAAGCTCTGCAAAAGAGATGTTGAGCGCCTCGGCGAGCCTGACTCGTTGTGCATGTTGGGGAGATTGCCCGGAGCGCCAGCGCGCGACCGTCGAACGGTCAACCCTGACTGCCTCGGCCAAGGCCTCGATGGAGCTATAGCCAGCGCGCTTGCACGCGGCGATGAACATGTCGCGTTTGGGGTTCATCGACGTACCTCCCCGGTCTTCTTCACCTTACGGTAGCCGATGCGCGTTCTTGCAGGTCAAGGGTGATATGCGCACAAAACGCGCACGCTCTGCGACGGTTCTGCGCACTTGATGCTCTGTTCGAAGGACGCCCGTTCCCGCTTTGCTGAACAGGGCATCTGGCGGTGAATGAACATTCGCCGATGTGCATGCGAACGCATGAGGGTGGGTGGTGGACGTGACGGTTTCTGTTGTCGTGAACCTGACGTTGTCGCAAGCCACGGTTTTGGCCGGAGCTGCAGTGGTCGTCACCTCGACGCTGGACTGCAAGGAAGTCAACGCCGCGGAACAAGGGCTCCTCGCGTTCCGTGCCGCCGTGGGCCTGGCCTTCTCGAAACGGCCAAGCCGCGTAGTGGTCGAACAACCGAAAGCGACGGCAGAACAGTCGCGTCGAGCGAGCTAGGCGGGAGGAGATCGGCGATGGGCAACCTGGTCTTGTTCGCCGAGTTGCGGAAGCGTCTCGATGATCACCTTGATCTCGTGCAACGAGTCGCCATCGATGGCGATGCCACATCCGCCCTGCCGATCATGAGGCGAGAAGTTCCGGGTTTGGTGGCCGCACTGCGTGAACTCGTTGAGGAGCATCTGCCGGATGAGAACGGCAGCTGCGCAAAGTGCCGCAGCGGCCCGTTCTGGCGCAGGGTGTCGGTGCCGTGCCGGATGCTCCTCAAGGTTCACCTCGCGCTTGGGGCAGCGGAGGCGACAACACGGGACCGTACCTGCTGGAGCACTCGGCGACACAGGTTAAGACAGTCCTCTGAGGACTGAATTGCACCACTTCGCAGTACTCGTACCAAGCAAGGATCTCGGCTATGCCAAGAAGGATCTCTACTGTCCGTGGCCGTGAGTTCGGTGAAGGCATGCGGGCGGCTATCGCGAACTCCGGGATGAGCGCCCGTGAGCTCGCCGACCTGTTGGGCTGGGACGAGGCAAAAGTCTCGGACGCGGTGACCGGCAGGGGAGGTGTCAGCAGGCTCGAAGTCGCGCTGTTGCTAGGCGTTTGCCGAGTGCCGGCCGCTGAGCGTGATCATCTCCTCGAACTCTTTTCAGAGAGGGACAAGTCGGGTTGGTGGCAGCTGCACGGCAGGTGCGTGCCGGTCCGGTCACGCACTGCCTTCACCCACCTCGCTGCGGCCGAGACTCTGATCGGTTGGCACTTGCACGCGGTACCAGTTCTTCTTCGAACGGCCGATTACATGCGTGTGCTGCTGACCGCGTCCGCCACCGTGTCGGCCGATGAGCTGGAGGAGCGGTTGTGTGCACTGCAGGAGATGCAAAACCTGCTCAGAAATGATCTGGACTGCACCTTCTACATCCACGAACTTGCGCTGCATGTTCGAATCGGTGAACCAGAAGAGCACATCGGCCAGCTGCAGCACCTCATGCTCATGGCGAACTGGAAGAAGATCAAGATCCTGATCGTGCCTGTGGCAGCGGGCGCGCATGCGGGAATGGCTGGTCCCTTCACCCAGCTGAAGTTCCCGAAGTACGGGTCGCTGGTATGGACGGAGACCGAGAACTCCAGCCTCTTCGTCGAGAAGAAGGAGGCAGTCGACGGATATGAGGACGTTGCCAGGGCACTAGGCAAGATCAGCCTGGACGAAGGCGAGTCGATGGATCTGATCGTCCGCCGGTGCGTGCGTCTCCAGGAGGCCGGCGATGCGGACGGCACGGTGCAATTTGATCCGGGCGAACCCTTCCCGCCGTCGTAAGCGAGGAAGCCCTGTGGGGCTGCCGTAGGACACACACGTCGCTGTATCCCGAGTACGAAGGTGAACCGAGTGATGACCGAGGTTGGAGCACGCGTGCTGGACGCCGCCGCCGTGAAGGCCGTGGCAACGCAACTGAGCGAGGCGATCGAGAAGGGCCGCCAACAAAACCGCGACCTGTGGCGAGCTGTCCAGGACGAGGTCGATCGCCGAGTGGGCTTCGGGCCGAGGCACGTGCCTCGGTCATCGGCACTTGTGATCCTCGCTGTGCTTGTGGTTGGTGGAACTGGCGGATTCCTTCTGGCAGCCACGTCGCGGAACTGGGTGGGGTGCGCACTCTTTGCGGTCCTGATGACCGTCGGGATCTTTCTCCTCGACCAGGTGCGGCTGATGCAGCAGCGAGAGGACGCTCTCAAGGCCGGACTGTACGTCTCCGCTGCAGAGCAGGACGTTGCTGCTACAGGCCAGTCCCCGCAGGACTACGCCAAGTCGTGAGAAGGCGACCTCGCCATGCCTAAGGATTTCCGGGCTACAGCGCTTGAACGAGCCGTTGGGCGGCAGTTGGCCCGTTGGCGCAAGGCGCTTGAACTCAGTCTCACGGAGGCGGGCGGACGTGTGGGGTTCAGCAGCGCGAAGTTGTCCATGATGGAGAACGCTATGCAGCCTTCCGCACCGGTCGACATCATGGCGTTGGGATACGTCTACAAAGTGCCGACGCCCGACTGGCAGTTCGTGGTGTCCCAGTCCCAACGCGCTGCGAACCTCAGGATGATCGCGCGACCGGAACCCGAGCTCTTCGACCCGGCGGCGGACTTCCCCCATCTCGTAGCTGACGCAACGCTGCTACGGACATTCACCGCGGACATGGTGCCAAGCGTGTTCCAGCTTGGCGGCTACACGGTTGCAGCGACGTTTGAGGACGACCCGCTGAAAGCCTCGTTGATGGCGCAGGTGCGCGAGTCGTGGACATCGCGGTCGGATGGCAACGATCCGCCTGCGGTCGAGGCGGTGTTCCCGGAGGCGGTGCTGCACCGGGTCGTGGGTGGGCCACGACTGATGAAGGCGCAGCTGCTTCGTCTCATGGAGGTGAGCGAACAGACGAACGTGAGTATTCGAGTGGTGCCGCGGGCGGCGGAGGTGTACCCGGCGATGGGCTGCTCCTTCACATGGCTGAGCTTCCCGCATCGCCAGCACGACGATGTCGTCTACTTCGAGACGTTCTTGCGGTGCGAGTACGTGGAGGAGCCTCTCAGGATCGAGCAGGTGGCGCAGCGGTTCACGGCGTCGCGAAACCTGGCGCTCAGCGATGGCGAGTCGATGGAACTCATCGCAGAGGCTGCGTCTGCTCTTTGAAGCAGGTGGCGCACGTATTGGCTCACTCGCCAGCCGTCGGAGGTCGCCCACGCCTTCGGAGTCGACGCCAACGGCATGAGACAGCTCGTGCGACCTGCCCACGGGGGACTAGCCGCCTATCAGGTCGGCCTAGAGCCTGAGGCGCAAATACCACCAAGGATATGGAGGTTCCAAAGAAAAGGAGGCGCATTCACCGCCGTGGCGGTACCGCTGACAGGTCGCCGCAACCGTTGTATATCAAGCAATCCCTGCATCACACGCACGAGTTCATGGAGGAACAACACATGTCGGTTCTGACGATGCCCGAGGTCCAAGAAGCGGACTTCGACCTCGACTTGCAGATCACCAGTGACGCTGCCACCAGTGTCCCGATGGCTTGCGCAACCGACGACGGGTGCGCGCCCTCGTGCGCGTCGTCTTGCATCAGCACCGTCTGATCTGACCCCGGACGGCTGGCACGGGCGACGCCGGCGTCAGCCGTCCCATCCAACGATGAACGAGGCTGGGGATGACCACACTTAGGCAAGCGTCCTACCGGAACTGCGGCGTGGCCCTGATGCGCGCGACGGCGGCACCACTCAGCGACGTTCCAGAGTGGTGGCCAGACCCGTCTGATCCGCAGGAATGCCGGATCTGGTTGCTTGCTGTGTATGAGAAATCGGACCTCGCCGACGCAATCCGTCACGCAAGCGCTGGACTCGTCGCCCATCTTGACGCGCTTCGTGCCAACACCAAGGCCTTGCCGCCCAAGCAATTGAGGCGCATCACGCTTACGGTGGTGCGTTATCTGCTACGGCTCACGGGCCGTCAGACGCCGTTCGGCCTGTTCGCCGGAGTCGCACCGGTGACCGTCGGCGGCCCGGCCACCGAATCACGATGGGGGACAAAGCATCACGCCTACGCCCGTGCGGAGGCGATGTGGCTCGCAGATGTTATCGATGAGCTGGAGGCCTGTCCTGAACTGCTGGCACGGCTCCATGTCGTGTTCACTGACCTAGCTGCGATACGTGGCGGGCTCGTCGAGATCCGCAGCGGATCCGACCGGGTCAGTGTTCCGGATACCCGTGCCGTACAGGCAGTACGCCGGGCCGCGCGCGCTCCGGTGTCCGTCGCGGATCTGATCAACATGTTCCCGCAGATAAATGACGACACAATCATCGGCATGCTCAACTCCCTTGTACGACAAAGGTTTCTGCTCACCAGTCTCCGGGCGCCCTTGACGGTCGTAGACCCACTGGCGCACCTCGTTGACCACCTGCACATGGCCGGAGCGGTGACTATTCCTCGCGCTGCGACGATCCTCACCGAGTTGGAACGCGTCCAGGACGATCTACACCGCCACAACCAGCCCACGATCGGCGGCGCGGAGCAACGCGTCGTCAGGTCGGCGCTCACGTCCCGCATGCGAGCGCTGTCGAGGGCCGGGCGTACTCCACTGGCGATCGATCTTCGCCTGGACGTGCATATGCAATTGCCTGAGCGCCTGGCGCGGGACATCGAGCACGCCGCCACCGCACTGGCGCGTCTGTCTGCTCAACCCACCGGGGAGCCGGCCTGGCGTGACTTCTACATCGCCTTCTGCGACCGGTTCGGCACCGGCACCTTGGTGCCGTTGACCGATGTCGTGAACCCCGATGCAGGCCTGGGTTTCCCTCACGGTTACCCCGGCAGCGTCATGAATCCGCCATCCTTAGCCCCGTCTGAGCGTGAGCAAATGCTGCTCGCGTTGGCATGGACCGCGTGGACTGACGGCAGCGACGAGGTCTCACTCACCGAGGACACTCTCGCTCGGCTGACAGTCGGAGATCCGACTACGGCCCGGCGGATTCCGGCGCACGTTGAGGTCGCTGCGCGCGTGCACGCCACCAGCGCCGAGGCGTTGCGGCGCGGTGACTACAGCCTGACCGTCGCACCCGCCCGAGCGGCCGGCACCTTCACCTCACGCTTCACCACGATCGCAGCAGGATCCGGTCTCGAGCAGGTGTACGCGACCGTGCCGACCACCACAGCTAAGGCTCAGCCGGTCCAGCTGTCCTTCCCGCCGCTCTACTTCACCGGCGAGAATGCCTGCCGTACACCCGCTTACCTGCCACACGTGCTGTCGCTGGGAGAGCATCGCGCTCATCCCGCCGACGACACCGCAGACAGCGGCCTCGACATCTTGGACCTGGATGACCTCGCGGTGACCGCAACCCGCGACGGCCTGCACCTGGTCAGCCTCAGCCGCCAACAGGTGATCGAACCGCAGGTCTTCCACGCGCTCGCCCTGGACAAGCAGGCACCCCCGCTGGCGCGGTTCCTCGCACACCTCGCCCGCAGCCTCGGCGTCGCGTGGCACGAGTTCGACTGGGGACGGTACGCCGGGCTACTTCCGGTGCTACCACGTGTGCGGTACGGCCGCGCCGTGCTCAGCCCGGCGCGTTGGAGGCTTGACATCGCCGATCTCCCTGCCGGTCCCCGCAACGACCAGTGGACCAAGGAACTCGCGCGGTGGCGGCAGCAGTGGAGATGCCCCGCCAAGGTCGAGCTTCGGGACGCCGACCGCTCGCTGCGCCTCACACTCGACGAGCCCGCACATGCGGAGATCTTGCACAGCCACCTGCATCAGCGCGGTCACGCCATCCTCGGCGAGGCCGCCGCACCCGAGGTATTCGGCTGGGCCGGGGGCCACGCCCACGAGATCGCCGTCCCTTTGGCCAGCACCCGGCCACCGGTCCCGGCACCGCCGGTCGCGACCAGTCCCGTACTGAGCACCGGCGGCCACGGTCAGATACCCGGCTCGGCGAACAGCACCTGGCTCTACGCCAAGCTGTTCACTCATGCCAGTCGCATGAATGAGATCATCACCGATCGGATTCCGCAGCTGCTGTCCGTCATGAATCCCTCGCCACGCTGGTGGTTCGTGCGCTACCGAGGCCTACACGAGACCGACCACCTACGCCTGCGCCTGGCCACACCCGAGCGCGACGCCAGCGCCCGTGTCATTGCCGCGCTCGGCGACTGGGCAGAGCAACTGCGCGCCGACGGCGCCGCGGCTCGTCTGACCATCGACACCTACTTGCCCGAGGCCGGCCGCTACGGCGCCGGGGAAGCGATGGACGCGGCGGAGAACGTGTTCGTCACCGATTCGGCCGCGGTGGCCGCCCAACTAAGCCTCGCCGCCGAATTCGGCATGAACCGCGCGGCCGCGACGGTGGTCGGGATGGTGGACATCGTGGCCGGGTTCCTCGGCGATCTGGGGGCGGCAGTGGACTGGCTGCGCGCACGACCCGTACCCGAGGGAACGTCTGCGGCCGACCGTCCCGTACTCGCCACGGCGACCGGCCTCGTTGCTCAAGATGCACCCGACCGTTTCAGATGGACCGGGGACGTCATCGAGACCTGGCGGGACCGCGCCGCCGCGCTCGCCGCCTACCAGGAGCGGCTGCCCGTCGGGACCGATGTCGACGCCGTGCTGGAGTCGCTCCTGCACATGCACCACAATCGCGTCGCCGGCATCGACCGCGACGCGGAGAACGCACTGCGCCGCATCGCCCGGCACGTCGCGTGCGCCTTGCACGCCCGGCAACGGCAGGCCGGTGCATGAACCTCGCCGACCTGCACATCCCACCCACTCAACCGGCTCAGTACTGGGGACAGTCCCTTGCCTCCGGTGCTGCCGGAATCACCTTGCTGCACCTGGAGAGCGTCCACGCCGGTACTGGCGAGTGGAACATGGCACGTACTTGGGTCCGCGCCATGACAGAGCACAAGGTCACCGCAGACCCAGACACGGCCGGACTGTTCCACGGCGTTCCCGCCGTCGCGTTCGCCCTGCACGCTGCTCACCAACCTGCTTACGCGCCGACCTTGCGGGCGCTCGACGAACACCTCGCCGCCATCACCGTTCATCGCCTGCGCACTGCGAACGATCGCATCAACCGCGGGCTCCTCCCACGATTGCGAGAGTTCGACCTGATCAGCGGCCTCACCGGACTTGGCGCCGTGCTTCTGCACCGCAACACCCGACCCGAACTGCTGCGCGATGTCCTGGCCTACCTCGTGCGCCTCACCGAACCCGTCACCGCCGACGGCGAGCAGCTGCCCGGCTGGTGGAGCAGCGACGGCCCCAGTGGTCGAATCAGCCGCGACTGGCCAGGCGGACACGCCAACCTCGGCATCGCCCACGGCATTGCCGGTCCGCTTGCACTGCTGGCCACCGCGCACCGGCATGGCATCACCGTGCCCGGACACACCGAGGCGATCACCTACCTGCTCGACTGGCTCGACAACTGGCGCGTCGGAACCGGCCACGACACATGGTGGCCAGGCATGATCTCCCGCACCGAACACCACACCAACGCGTCGCGAGCATCCGGACCCCAACGGCCTTCCTGGTGCTACGGCACCCCCGGTCTCGCCCGCGCCCAGCAGCTAGCCGCCATCGCGCTGCACGACCCCGCCCGCCAGCGCGCCGCCGAAACCGCACTTGCCGGCTGTATCACCGACCAGCGCCAACTCGCCCAGCTAAGCGACGCGTCGCTGTGCCACGGCTGGGCCGGGCTCCTGCACACCGCCAGGCGTGCCGCCGTCGACGCCGCCGACGACAGCCTCGCTACGTTGCTGCCCGTCCTCGACGCACAGCTGCACACCTACCTCAGGCTGCATGGACCACCCGACGAACCAGGCCTGCTCACCGGCGCTGCGGGTGTGCTCCTCGCACAACACGCCACCACCAACGCCACGCCCATCACCCAATGGGATGCGAGTCTGCTGCTCGCGGGCTGACCCCTTGACCAGAACCCGATCTTGACCGACCGCAACCGGCTACCATCCGGCGGCCCGCACAGAAGGAAACGATGAACGCCACTACTAACACCACGCCAGAGGCGCTGCGCGCAGGGATGGTCGACCGCCTCACCCGCGCCGGATACGCCCGCATCCCCGCTGTGGAACAGGTCCTGCGCACCGTCCCACGCCACCTCTTTGTCGCCGAGGCACCCGTCGACCAGGCTTACGCAGACATCGCGGTGATCACCAAACGCGATACCGACGGCATGGCGCTGAGCTGTGCCTCGGAGCCCACCGTGGTCGCCATGCAGCTCGACCAACTCGACGTCGAGCCAGGCAACAACATCTGTGAGATCGGTGCTGGAACCGGATACAACGCGGGCAACCTCGCGGAGCTGACCGGCCCCGCTGGCCATGTCACCACCGTCGACATCGACGCGGAAGTCACCGCCCAAGCCCGCAAATCTCTCGACGCAAACGGGTACTCGCAGGTCGAGGTGATCACCAGGGACGGCTCGCTCGGAGCGCCGGAGAACGCCCCTTACGACCGAACCGTCGTCACCGTCGGCGCGTTCGACATCCCTGCGGACTGGCGTGAGCAGCTCAAGCCCGGCGGTCGCCTTGTCGTGCCGCTGCGCTGGCGCGGCCAGACCCGCAGCGTTGCGTTCGTCCGCGACGGCGACGTGCTGCGCTCGGACTCAGCGCGCCTCTGCGGGTTCGTTCCCATGATTGGCCAGGACAACGAGATCACCGGCAACATCGACGCCGCCGGACACGTCAGCCTGTACTGGGACTCCGACCAAGGCATCACCCTCGCCGAACTGCAGGGCGTGCTCAGCCAGCCCAAGACGTCTGCCTGGTCTGGCGTCACCGTCGGGGGCGAGGAGTCCTTCGACGGCATCTGGCTGCGTATGACCGCCACCGAGCCCGGCACATGCCGCATCGCCGCCGACAAAGCCGCTGTCGCAGAGGGGCTGTGCACACCGATCATCCCCAGCCGCAGCCCGGCCCTTGCCGAAGGTAGCTCATTGGCCTACCTCACCTATCGCCGCGGCGACCGGGGCGCGGAGCTCGGCGCGACCGGCCACGGTCCCGCTGCGGACGAGCTGGCACAGCGACTGTGTGACCAGATCCGAGCTTGGGGCGAGGACCGGTCCGCCGAACCCGTCATCACCGTCTACCCGGCGGACACCCCGGACGAGAAGCTCGGCGCGGGCCGCATCATTACCAAGCGATGGAGCACGTTGACGCTGTCGATCTGACCCAAACTCGCCGATAGAACAGTTGCAGATCACTCGATGAGCTCGCTGCGAACGCGGTTCAGGCCGACCGTGTTCGCAGCGAGCTTTAATCGCTTCCGGGACGACGTTGTCGTCCGCAAATCGGGCTTGCGCACTTCAGCGGTGAGACACGTTGTATCCGAGACTCGTAGGCTGCCGCGGGTGAACTCGGCTCCGTGGTGGCTTGTGTTGGTTGCAGCGGCGCTCACCGGAGTTTTCGCCCTGGCTGGCTCTTGGCTCACCGGGCACAGCGCCCTGAAGCGGCAGCGGGAAGAGCTTGATCACGAAAGGATCTTGGAACGTGAGAAGCGACTCCACGACCGGCGCCTTGAGCTGTACGCCGAGCTGATCCCGGTAGTCGACCGGATCATGACGCGCTTGAGGGTGTACGACCGATCCCGCAGGAACCCTGAACGACAAGATCCAGAAGCCTTGCGGACGGCATGCGAGGGCATCGAGTCCGACCTGGACACGGTGCGTCGGTCGTTGTTCCAGGTGCTCGTGGTGAGCGAAAAGGCTGTTCGAGCCCTAGTTGACCAGTTCATCTGGGAGGCGGCACAGGTCCTCGCGCGGTTGAAGCGAGGCCAAGCACTCGATCTCGACCTCTGCGACGGTGAGGTGGCCTTCGCAGCCAACCATCTGATCTGGGAGATGAGGATTGAGGTCGGCGTGACCACGAGGGAAGACCTCGACGAGTTCGAGGCACGCGAACGGTACTAAGAGCTCCGGCACGGGACGCAGATGGAGCGGACATCGGCCTTCGCACCGGCTGAAGCGCTGTCCGTCGACCCGGCGCGACGAACCCGAGGCCGAGGGTGCACTCGGCGAAGACCAAGAAGCTCGCCACCGGCACCACACCGGCGAGCGCCGGCGTGGGCGGTCAGCCAGAGAAGCCGGTGATCACGGGACGATCCGCACGTCCGGGTGGGCGGCCTGCTCGAAGATCGAGGTCGGCCGGCCGCGCAGGTGCAGGTCGAAGAACGCGGCGACGTACATCCGTTGGGCGGCAAGGCTCTGCTTCGGCTCGACGGTGCCGATCATGCCGGTGAAGTCACCGCCGAGCTGAGGCAGCAGCGTTTGCGCGTCGGTGAAGCTCATGTGCTCGGCGGCGGGGAGGTAGACGTCGCGCCTCCCCGCGTCCACCCGCGGATCGGTCAGCATCGTCTCGGCGGTGGTGAACCCGCCCATCGAGTGGCCGACCATGCCTACGCGCGAGAGGTCGAGCCTCGGGTCGGCCGCGAGTTCGTCGAGCACGAACCCGATGTCCCGCACGCGTTCGCGCAGCACCTCGGCCGGGGTGTGGTCGACGCTCACCACGGCGTACCCGCGGCTCACGAGGTCCTCGACGAGGGTGGTGCCGAGGAACCTCGACTGACCGCCGCCCGGCGAGCAGAGGATCACCGGCCAGCGTCCCGGCAACGGTGTGGCACCTGCCCGCGAGCGCGTCGTGATCGGGGCGAACGTGCCGGCCGGGGCGGTGACCTGGCGGTCGTAGAACTCCGCGACACGGTCCGGGAACTGGCGCGTGATCGGCCCGGTCGGCAGTGCGGGGTAGGACAGCGACGCCATCAGCTCACGAGGTGCGCCGGTCCACGGGTCGAGCCGGTCGTCGACCAGGTGCAGTTCGGTGGTGCCCACGGCCAGTGGCCCGGTGGGGCCCGGCAGCCTGAGCCCGGCGGCCTCGGCGGCGGGGGCGAGCCGGGTGGCGAACGCGATCGCCACCGCCACGGTCAAGAGTTTCTTCATGTACACCAGCGTTGTCGCGTGCACTGTCCGAAGACATTCTGGCGTCCCACCGGCGGTTCGCTCAGTTCCACTGCAGACGGTCGGACAACCCCGCGGCGGCGAAGGCGGCCTCGATCTCGTCGCGGCCCTCGGTGAAGTGGGCCCAGCCCTCGTAGTGGACCGGAACCACCCGGCGTGCGCGGAGAATTCTGGTCGCCTCGGCTGCCTGGGCGCTGTCCAACACGAGTGGCAGGCCGTCGAAGCGACCGGCGAAGCGCGGCGCACCCGCGAAGAGCACCGCGGTGTCGATCGGGTCGAATCGCCCGGCGATCTGCTCGACGGCGTCGAGCGAGGCGTTGTCACCGCTGACGTACACCGTCGGCAGGCCTTCGCCGGTCAGGACGAAACCGACGACCTGACCCGTGAACGGCACGACGTCCTCGTGACTGCCTGGGCCGTGGATCGCGGGCACGCCGGTCACGGTCACCGTGCCGCCGTCAGGACGGTTCAGCTCGACTGACTCCCAGTCGGCCAGTCCTTTGGCCTTGCCGCCGAGGCGCTGTTCGGCACCGGGAGTGGTGAGCGTGAGCGGGACGCTGGCGAGCAGGGCCCGCCCGGCGGTGTCCAGGTTGTCGGCGTGCTCGTCGTGGGAAAGCAGCACGACGTCGATGTGGCCGAGGTCGGCCGGTGCGACGCGGGGGTGCCCGGTCTTGGTCAGTGTCGCGCCACCGCCTGCCGGGTAGTCGCCTGGTCCGTCGAAGGTCGGGTCGGTCAGGAACCGTAGGCCGCCGTACTCGAAGAGGGCGGTGGGGCCGCCGAAGACGTGAACGGGGAACGGGGGAGCGGAAGTCACTGGAAGGTTCCTCACGGTTTGAGTGTGCGGTATCCGTGAGGGTGACGGTAGTGATTCTCACGGACTGAAGCAAGCCGTACCATGAGGTCTGTGGATGAGAGCGTGACGACAGACGCGGCCTGGCCGCCCGTGCCGGGTGAGGAGCAGTACTCGTCGCTCGCCTTGGCCAACAGCGCCATCGCGCTGCCGGGCAGGCGCGTCCTGGACCTGCTCGACACGCCCGCGCAGACGAACCACTGGCTGACCGAACACGGCCTCGCGCCGGTCGACATCGGCATGCGGGAGATGTGCGCCACGCAGCTGCGTTCACTGCGCGAACAGATCAGGGCCCTGTTCGACGCCCACGTCGCCGGGCTGCCTGCTCTTCCCGCGGCACTGTCCGCAGTCAACGACGCGCTGACCAGGGTTCCCACCGCACCGCTGCTGCACTGGGACGACAAGAACGGCCCCTACCGGGCGACGCCTCACCCCACCACCGAGATCGTCGACCACGCCCTGGCGACCCTTGCCGCCAACGCGGCCGACCTGCTCACGGGCCCCGACGCCGAACGGCTCACCGCCTGCCAATCCAGCCCCTGCAACCGTTATCTGCTCCGCCACGGTCGTCGCCAGTGGTGCTCCACCCGCTGCGGCGACCGCGCACGAGCCGCCCGCGCCTACGCCCGGCGCACCGAGGCCTCGACGGACTGACCTGCCGGACACGGATTCCGTCGCGTGGGAAGGAGTTCTCAGCAGCTGTACTCGTGGCGGCGATGCAGCATCGCGATCAGCATGGCCGGGAGCATCAGCACGTGCCCGGCGCCCATCAGCGTCATCCCCGACATCACGCCGGTCCAGTAGAACGGCAGCAGGACCAGGAACGGCACGTACATCGCGGCGGACATCTCGATGATGCTCGCCCAGCCGTGCCGGCGGATCTTCATCCACAGCGCCATCCCCAGCGACATGTTGGTGGCCATCACCAGCACCTGGGCGGTCATGACGTCGGACAGGCCCGGCCAGGCGAACGACCAGACCGGCCCGAGAACGACCATTCCCACCAGCATGGCCACGACCATCTCCAGGAAGTGCAGGGTGAAGCGCACCACCGGACGTGCCCGCCGTGGCGATTCGGTGGTCGGCTCCGCACTCATGAGCGCTCCTTCGAGGTGAGGTGTTGTTGCTGTGAGGGAGATCCTCTGTCCTCGGGAGAGCGTCGTCAGGTGCCGAAAGTCATGTCCGGGGTCATGACTGCGCCGGTCGATCATTTGGCGCCGTTCAGAACAGTCCGAGCTCCCTGGCCCGCAACGCCGCCTGAGTTCGGTCGCGCACCTGGAGCTTGGACAGCACGCTGGTGACGAGGTTCTTCACCGTGCCCTCGGCCAGGAACAGCTTCCCGGCGATCTCGCGGTTGCTGTGCCCCTCGGAGAGCAGTCGCACGACGTCGAGTTCGCGTTGCGACAACGGCACGGCCGTCGGCTGCCGCGGCGGGTGCTCCTCGTGCGGCATCCGGGCCACCCTGGCCACCAGCTTCGCCGCGACCGACGGCTGCAGCGCGGATTCGCCACGCCTGGCCGCGACCAGCGCTTCCACCAGCCGGGTCGAGGACACGTCCTTGAGCAGGTAACCGACCGCGCCCGCCCGAAGCGCCGCGAACACGTCCGCGTCATCGTCGAACGTGGTCAACGCCAGCACCCGCACTTCCGGCTGCTCGACGCGTAACCTGCCGGTCGCCGCGATCCCGTCCAGCACCGGCATTCGCAGGTCCATCAGGACCACGTCGGGACGAAGTTCGGCGGCCAACCGGACCGCCTGCTCGCCGTTCCCGGCTTCACCGACCACCTCGATCTCGGGCTGGACCTCCAGCAGCGCCGTCAGGGCCTCCCGGAACAGGGCTTGGTCGTCGACGATGAGGATCCGCACGGCGGACTCCGGCGCGCTCACCCCGGCACCTCCACGGTCAGCGTCACGCCGTGGCCAGCCGCCGAGTCGACCTGCACCCGCCCACCGAGACCCGCGATCCGCTCTCGCAGACCGACGAGGCCGAACCCGCTGTCCGGCAACGGGTTCTCCACCAGCCCCCGGCCGTCGTCGCGCACCTTCAGCCGGACCAGGCCGTCATGACCGAAGTCGAGGGCGACGGTGGCGGTCGTCGCCTCCGCGTGCTTGCGGACGTTGGTCAATCCCTCCTGCGCTGCCCGGAACAGCGACTCCTCGACCTCGGCGCGGACCGCGCGAGCCGCGCCGTGCACCTCCAGCCCGGTCGGCACACCCGCCCCGGAAACCTCGTCGGTCAACGCCCGCAAGGCGTCCACCAGCGGAGCCGGCCGGGGTTCGCGCAGCGCGGCGACCGAGCGGCGCACCTCCGCCAGTGCTTGCTTCGACTGGTCCTGCGCTTTGGCCAGCATCCCGTCGAGCCGCTCGACGTCGGCGGTGTGGATCACGGCGCGCGCGGCCTGCAGGAGCATCTGCACGACGGTCAGGTGGTGCCCCAGCCCGTCGTGGATGTCGCGGGCGACCCGGTTGCGCTCCTGGGTGGTGGCGAGCTCTTCTGCCTGCGCGGCGTATCCGCGGAGCAGTTCGTTGGCTACCGCCAGTTCTGCCCTGGCGCGCTGCTCCCGCACGAACAGTTCGGTCACCACGAGGGCGAAGGTGGTGACAGCCAGCGTGCCGAGACCTTCCCGCAGTCCGGCGACCCAGTCCATTCCCAGATGCACCAACGGGATCACCGCGGCCACCACGACGGCGGCGGGCAGTGGCAGCAGCAGCACGCTCTGCGCGACCAGGACCACCAGCAACAGGATCGACCCGACCGCCGCGCCCGACATCCAGAACAGCGCGAAACCAAGCGCCAGCTGGATTCCGGCGTACACCACGGCCAGTGCCCTGCCGCGGCCCTCGACGAACCGGAACCCGGCGATGGCGAGCACGGCGAAGACCAGTCCGAGCAGCAACGTCGGCACGAGCCGCTGCTCGAAGACCGACGAGCCCAGCGGCAGTATCGCGCACGCGACGACCGTCAGGATGCTCAGCGCCCTCTGCACACGCTCACTGTGCTGGACCGTGAACGCCGCGGTCAACCGGACGGCAGGAGATCCAGTGCGGGACGCGTGCGACGCGGCCGGTCAGCCGCGGACCGGCCGCGGCATCACCATCGGCCCTTCACTGTCTACTGTGGACAAACCGTTTCTCGTCGCAATGAAGGTCGGCGTCGAGGGGCGTGGAACAGGCAACCGATGTGTCCTCTGTGGACACTTGCTGCGAATGTGATGTGGGTCATGAAACTCTGTTGGTTACGTTGAGGTGACTGGGCACTGATGGTGACCATTGGCGCCAGGTGTTCGTCGGGATGCTTGTCGCAGTTGGGATGGGAGTTTCAGTGAGCGAAGAACAGGCCAACAAGGATGTCGCCATCGAGGCGTACCAGCGCACGTTCGGCGATTTGGACGTGGCTGCGGTCGATGAATTTTTCAGCAAGGATTTCAAGCAGCACAATCCAACAATCGCCGACGGCCCAGAGGGCGTGAGGGCGCTTGTGCGAATGCTCTCTTCGCAAGGAGTGTCAAAGCAGAAGATCGAATTCAAGCATGTCGTTGCCGAAGGCGACGTCGTCATCCTCCATTCGCGCTATGAAATGGCAGGAGCCGAGTGGCGTTTCATCGACATCTATCGTGTTGAGAACGGCCAGTTGGCTGAACACTGGGATGCGATGATGCAGATGCCGGAAGAGCGTGCGAACACGAACTCGATGTTCTGAAGAGGACGGCTCTCCGGCCACCGGGACTGACGACATCGGTGAGTTCAGGCTCGCCCCGTCCCCTCACGGGCGAAGTGCGGTTCCGCCGCTTCCAGTCGCGGTACCGAGATGCCCAGCCGTCGTGCTTCGGCCAAGGTGTCCCGGCAGACCTCGCGTGGTTCCTCCGCGTCGGGGTCGGAGTGCGCAACGAGACTCACGCGCGCGAGCGCGACATGAGCAGTCAGCCAGGCGAGCGCGGGGGCCGTCAGCCAGGTGGGCGCCCGGAACAGCAGCACACCGCGCCGGTGCCGTCGCAGGTCGAGGCCGCGCGCCTGGAGGAGCGGCAGCAGCTCCCGGCCGGCCAGCAGCCCCTCGCGCAGGTCGCGTGTTGCCCCGGCCAGCTCGGACAGGGAGCCCAGCCGCAGGCCCTGCGAGAACAGGCCGGCATCCGACACGAAATGAACCCACAGCCAGCCGCGGAAGTCAGGCTGTTCCCTCAGCCGGAGCCCGGCCTCGCGAAACGCCTGGCGCACGGCCCGTTCCCGGTCGGTCGGGGGTTGGCCGAGGGTGCCGAAGACGACCGACGGCAGCAGCGCCCCGCGGAGCACGCCGTCCGCGCCGAAACCGCCACCGGCCAGGGGAAAGCCCCAGGCGATCTGGTCCACGGGGAGTGCGCCGATCGCGGCCAGCGGCTCGGTCCAGACGTTGCCGAAGACCAGCACTGTGGCCTGGCCGATACGCGGGGCCAGGAAGGCCGTCGCCTCCGCGAGGCGGTGGTGCGGCACGCTGAGCACGATCAGGTCGAAGTCGTGGTCCGGCTCCAGCGCCTCGCAGTAGCGCACCGGCCACTTCTCGACGACGCGCTGCCCACACACCCGGCGCCGCGCATCGAGTAGGTCGAGGTCCACCGCGTCGCCGTACGTCGCCGCGCGGCCCGGCCGGACGTAGAACTCGACGTCATGTCCCGCCTGCTGCAGGGCCCAGCCGTAGACGGTGGCGATCACGCCGCGGCCGAACATCAGGATCTTCACGCTGCACCTCGTGGGATACGCTCGATGTGGAGGACATCTCCACTTTCGAAAATATGGAGGTAATCTCCATTTGTCAACGCGAGGTAGCGCATGACCGCCGACAAGCCGCTCCGGGCCGACGCCCAGCGCAAGCGTGACGCCCTGCTGGCCACGGCCCGGGAGGTCTTCGACGCCGGTGGTTTCTTCGACCTGCGCTTCGATGACTTCGCCCGTCTGGCCGGGGTGGGCACGGGCACGCTGTACCGCCACTTCCCCACCAGGGAGGCGCTGGCCGAGGCGGTCTACCACGGAGAGATCGCCGCGCTGTGCGACCGTGTCCGCGAGTTGCGGGCCGCGCTGCCCGCAGCGGAGGCTTTGGCGACCTTCCTGCGCGGCATGGTCGACCACATAGCCGCCCACGAGGGCCTGGCTCGGACGCTGTCCACCCTCATGGCCACCCGCTCGGCCGCCCTCACCGAAGGCAGCCGGGCGCTGGAGCAAGCTGTCACCGGCCTGGTGGCCGCCGCCGTGCAGGACGGCACCATCCGCGACGACGTAGGTGCCGGTGCCGTGATGATGGCGCTCCACGGCATCAGTGCGGCCCATGACCGCCCAGGTTGGCGAGCCGAGGCCGACGACGTCATCACCCTCGTGCTGGACGGGCTGCGCCGCCCGCTGTGACAAGGGCTGTGACAAGGTGCGACACGGGGTCGCATGCCGCGAGCGAAGGATCCGGCTGGTGATACGGCGGCGACGATGCGGTCCGGGATGGTCACCCGGCTGATGCCGGCCACACCTGCGCGGCTGGGGCGAAGATCCCGACCGGCTGCTCACCGCGGACAGTCCCTTGCTGGCCCTGCGCGGACCGACCACGGTCCGTCTGGCAGAGGCGACCTGCAGTTGGGGATGCTGTGGCTGCATTGACGTCCACGTGCGCCGCGACGATGACGAGATCGTCTGGGAACAATGGCACAACCCCGACGACAGCACCGTCCCGCTCGGCGAATTCCGCTTCGACGTAGAACAGTACGAAGCCGAGCTTCTCCGCGCCCAGCACGATCGTTCTTGGGAATGGCCGGGACGCGTCATCGCCCGGCCCAAACCCAGGCCGATCACATCGTGGCCACCCTCATGACCATCGATCCGCGCGACGCCGCAGAGACCTGCGGCGGATTCGGACCTCGCGGCACAAGGTCCACATAAGACAGTGAAACTTGAAGTCGCCGGGACTCTGTTGTGGACTCTGGTGCGGAGCAGGATCAGTTGTCTGCGGGGAGGTCCTGGGCCATGAGTTCTGCCGTGAGTTGCATGCAGCGGAGCCGGGCGGGGGAGAAGCCGTAGGGCATCTTGGTGACCGATTCGGCCACGCTCATCCGTGCGGGCTCCTCGCCTGTCAGATCGGCGTCGTAGATCTCGAAGAGCTTCTCCTCGTCGACGTCCAGTCCGTCCGCCTCGACGGCCTTCCCCACGGCTTTGTGATGGGCGTATCGCTGTGCGGCGAGTTCCTCGATCCGGGGGGCATGGGGATCGACGCCGTCGTCGAGGGCGGCCTCGGCCGCGTTGAGGCGGTCGTCCTCGGTCCGCAGATCGGGGTGGGTGGCCAGCACGATGAACGCGCTTGCCTGGACGGCGGCGCCCAGCGGGCCGAGGACCCGTTCCGTGACCAGCAGGTTGTCCAGGTCGGAGCGGCGCAGTGCGCCTGCGGGCAGGTGCCTGAGCCGGTCTGTCACCAGTTCGGACAGCAGCCCGAGCGGGCTGCCCACGGCCTGCAGGCGCTGGACGACGGCGCGCTGGCGTTGGATGCCGGCCTCCTTGGCGGCCAGGGTTTCCTCCAGTCGCCCCAGGCTCTTCCCGATGTCCCGGGTTTCGCGGAAAGCGGCCCGCATGTCGTCCAGGCTGATGCCGGCCTCCGCCATCCTGCGGATCCACAGCAAGCGGATCATGTCGTCGTAGCCGTAACGGCGGCGGCCGTCCGTGCCCCGCTCTGGCTCCGGTAGCAGGCCGATCTCGTGGTAGTGGCGGATCGCGCGCGGGGTGGTCCCGGCGAACGCGGCCGCATCACCGATCTTGACCTGGTGGGGAGGCGTGAAGGAGGGATGCATCGCGAAGAGGGCCTTTCGTGCAGTGGTACCTCCACGACATCACATGCCGCTACGGCATGTGCAACATGTCCAGGCGGCTCTCGTGACCGCCCCTTTGCTGCTTTACTATGGAACTAGTAAAGCAGCAAAGGGGTTACCGTGTTCGTCTTCCGGCTCGACACCCACTCCGGCGTGCCGCCGTACCTGCAACTCGTCCAGCAGGTCCGCCAGGCGGTGCTGCTGGGCTTTCTCCAACCCGGTGACCGCCTCCCGCTCATCCGCGAGGTGGTCGAGGACCTGGCGATCAACCCGAACACCGTCGCCAAGGCGTACCGGCAGATGGAGCAGGAGAACCTGGTCACCGGCCGGCCCGGTCAGGGCACGTTCGTCGACGAACAGCAGTCGGCCGCGATGTCGGCATCGACGTACACGTCGCTAGGCCGCGGCCTGGCGACCTGGTTGCGCCGCGCCTACGCGGCAGGCCTCGACGAGCAGGCGATCGACGCGCTCTTCACCTCCGTCCACCAGCAGACGAGGAATGAGGGCGTGGCGTGACAGCGACCGAGTTCGCGCTGCGCACCGACGGCCTGGGCAAGCGGTACCGGAAGAGCTGGGCGCTGCGCGACTGCACCCTGGCCCTGCCGGCGGGCGGCGTGATCGCCCTGGTCGGGCCGAACGGCGCGGGCAAGACCACGCTGCTGCGCCTGGCCGTCGGGTTGCTGGCACCGAGCACCGGCACGGTGGAGGTCCTCGGCCACGACGTCACCGCGAGCACCCCGCAGACTCTGTCCCGGGTCGGGTTCCTGGCCCAGGACCACCCGCTGTACAAGCGCTTCACCGTCGCCGAGATGCTCCGCTTCGGCCGGGCCTGCAACCTGCGGTTCGACCAGGGGCTGGCCGAGCGCCGGCTGGCGAAGCTGGGCATCCCGCTCGACCGCAGGGCCGGCACGCTCTCCGGCGGGCAGCAGGCTCAGGTCGCGTTGGCTCTGGCCCTGGCGAAGCGGCCGGAGCTGCTCGTCCTCGACGAGCCGGTGGCCAGCCTCGACCCGCTTTCCCGCCACGAGTTCCTGCAGGTCCTCATGGGTGCGGTGGCCGAAGACGGGATGACCGTCCTGTTCTCCTCGCACGTCGTGCACGAGCTGGAGCGGGTCTGCGACCACCTGGTCGTGCTCAACCAGGGCCGGGTCACGCTCACCGGTGACATCGACACCCTCCTCGCCGAGCACCGGCTGCTCGTCGGCCCGCGCACGGCGACCGACCTCGACCGGGCCGGCGCCGTCGTGGAGGCCGTCCACAGCGACCGGCACACGACCCTGCTGGTACGCGACGGCGCGATCCCGGCCGCGCCGGGGTGGCAGGCCCAGCCGGTCGCGTTGGAGGACCTGGTGCTGGCATACCTGCGCCGGCCGTCCGAGCCGAACGCCGCGGACACGTCGGGGGTGGCGGCATGGCGTGGTTGATCTGGCGCCAGCACCGGACCGAGGTCTGCGTCCTGGGTTTGCTCGTCGGCATGTTCGGCATCACCCTGCTCGTGCTCGGGACGCAGGCCCACGACCTGTTCCCCGGCGGTCCCGCCCGGTGTGCGGGAGGGGCCGGTGTCAACGAAGCCTGCACGGCCTCCTTCCGCCGGCTCGACGACGAGTACGGGTACGTCGAGAACCTCCTGGCGGCCTTCTACCTGGTCCCCGTCGTCATCGGCGCGTTCCTCGGCGCGCCGCTGCTCGCGCGCGAACTGGAAGACGGCACCTGGCAGCTCGCCTGGACGCAGGCCGTGCCGCGGATGCGCTGGCTGGCGGCCAAGCTCGCGGCACTGGCCGGCGTCACCGTCGCGCTCACCGGGATGTTCACCGCGGTGCTCACCTGGTTCCGCCAGCCGTTCGACGCGTGGGAAGGGCGGTTCCAGTACGACGCCTTCGACCTGGAGGGGCTTGTTCCGGTGGCGTACGCGCTGTTCGCGTTCGGCGCCGCCACCGCAGCGGGGGCGATCCTGCGGCGCAGCCTGCCCGCGTTCGGCGTCGCGTTCGGGGTGTTCCTCGCCGCCAGGATGCCGGTGGCCCTGCTGGCCCGTCCCGCTTACGCCACGCCGCTCACCGCCACGGAGCCGGTCCCCGTCGGCGGCTCGAAGAACCAGGCGGATCGCGTGCCCAGCTTCGCTGACTGGACGATCGAACACGGCTACGCGGACGCCACCGGGCGCAGACTGAGCTCGGCCGAGTACTACGAGCTGGAGGGCGCCGCCAACCGGGCAGGCACCAACCTCAACCAGTTCCTGAACTCGCGGGGCATCCAGCAGTTCGGGGTCTACCACCCGGCCGACCGGTTCTGGACGTTCCAGCTCATCGAGGCGGCCCTGTTCGTCGCCGTCGCGGCGGTCCTGATCGGTGTGGTGGTGTGGCGGGTGCGGCGCCGCATGATCTAGTGCCCCGACCAAGGGTGATGTGGTCGCGTCGACACCTTCGCGGATCTGGGCCATGAGGCGCACACTGGCACCGTGGACAAGCAGGCAGTTCACGAAGACCTCGAGCGAGCACGCGATACGTTTCGCCGACTGCTCGACGGTGCCGCCGCTGAGCAGTTGCGGCGCCGGTCGAACGGCACGAGCTGGAACAACCGCCAGCTGCTGTTCCACATGCTGCTCGGCTTCCTGATCATGCGCGCGTTGCTGGCGTTGGCCCGGATCGTCGCGCGGCTACCGGGATGGGCCGGTTCTGCCTGGGCGAGACTGCTCAACGCGGGCACGAGGCCGTTCGACGCGGTCAACTTCGCCGGCTCATGGCTCGGCGGCAGCGTCATGCCTCGCCGGGCAATGGTCGTCCTGTGCGACCGCACCATCGCGGCACTGCATCGGCGCCTAGACAGGGAGAACGAGAGCAGCCTCGCGAAGGGCATGCCTTACCCGACGCGCTGGGATCCGTTCTTCCGCGACTTCATGACGGTGGCGGACCTGTATCGCTTCCCGGTGCAGCACTTCGACTTCCACCGGAACCAGCTCTCGCTCAGCTGACCTCACCACGGCGAGGGTCTAGTTGGTGGCGCGGCGTTCGAGGAAGACGGTGTCGCGCCACACGCCGTGGTGTTGCGCGATGCGTTCGCGGACGCCGAGAGTGCGGAAGCCTGCTGCGTGGTGCAGGGCGAGGCTCGCGCGGTTCTCCGGGAAGATCGAGGTCTGCAACGTCCACAGGCCCGCGGCGTCGGCGGCGGTGACCAGCTTGTGCAGCAAGGCTTTGCCGACCCCTCGGCCGCGGAGGTCGGCCGCGACGTAGACGGAGTGCTCGGCCACGCCCGCGTAGCAGTCCCGTGTGGACACCGGTGTGGCGGCCGCCCAGCCCGCCACCACGCCGTCGGCTTCGGCGATCCAGCGGTGCTCGCGGAGCCACTTGGCGTCGAGCGCTCTCCGTTGGGGCACTTCGGTTTCGAACGTCGCGTCGCCGGTGGCGATGCCTTCGGCGTAGATGCGGCGCACGGCGGCCCAGTCGTCGTCACGCATGGCGCGGACGGTCACGTCGGCCGGGAGGTTGTCCGGGCAGCACGGACGGGGCGCGAGCACGCCCATGACGATGTCGGCTGCGTGCGGCAGACCGGTGCAGCACGACGGGTTCACGGTGACGTGAGTAGCGGTGCCTTCCTTGTGCATCCGCAGGAATCCGACCTCGGCCAGCTTGCGCACGTGGTGCGAGCAGGTGGACTGGCTGATGCCGACCAGCTCCGTCAGCTCACCGACGGTCATCGCCCGGCCCGAGGTCGCGACGGCGTGCAACAGCCGCACTCGGGTCGGCTCGGCCAGGCACGCGAACCAGTCCGCGTAGGTCGCGGCGTCGTCGGCGGGCAGCACGGCCGGCGTGGCCGCTGTGGTCGTCATGGGTGAAGTATCGACACAGATCGATGGTTGCGTCAATCGATCCCGGTCGATACAGTCCGCCGTGTTGATTCGAAATATGTCGATACAAGGGGTGTGCCGTGAGTGAGCTGCCAGTCGTCGTGGTGGGTGCCGGGCCTGCGGGTTTGTCTGCGGCGGCACACCTGGTCGAACGGGGCGAGCCGGTGCTCGTGCTGGAAGCGGGCGACCGTGCAGGTGCGGCCGTGTCGCAGTGGAACCACGTTCGGCTGTTCTCGCAGTGGAGCGAACTCGTCGACCCGGCGGCCGAGCGACTGCTGCGCCAGGCGGGGTGGGTGCGACCGGACGGTGACGCCTACCCGAGCGGCGGGGAGTGGGCGGAGCGGTACCTGCGACCGCTGGCTGAGGTGCTGGGCGACCGAGTCCGCTTCGGTGCACGCGTCGTGGGGGTGGCTCGCCGCGGTCGAGACCGCATCGTCGACGCCGGCCGCGAAGACGAGCCGCTGACCGTCCACGTGCAGACCGCGAACGGAGAAGAGCGGATCACCGCACGCGCGGTGATCGACGCTTCCGGCACGTGGGACTCCCCGAATCCGCTGGGCGGAGACGGGCTTCCCGCGGTGGGCGAGCGGGCCGCGGCCGAGAGGATCACTTACCGCGTGCCGGACGTCGCGGCTGACCGTGCTCGCTATGCGGGCAAGCGGATCGCGGTCGCCGGCAGTGGTCACTCCGCTCTCACCGCGTTGGTGGTGCTGGCCGAGCTTGCCGAGCAGGAACCCGGCACGAAGATCGTGTGGCTGTTGCGGCGCGGTGCAGTCGGCAACGCGTTCGGTGGGGGCGAGGCGGACCAGCTGCCTGCGCGCGGTGCGTTGGGACTGCGGGCCAGGAAGGCCGCTGAAGCCGGGCACGTCGAGACTGCCACGGGGTTCCGCACCGCGGCTGTCGAACGTGCGGCGGACGGCAGTCTCACGCTGGAGTCCTTCGACGGCGGCAGGGTCGAAGGCATTGACGAGATCGTTGTGCTGACGGGGTTCCGGCCGGACCTGTCGTGGTTGTCGGAGGTCCGGCTCGACCTGGATCCGGTGTTGCAGGCTCCTTCGAAGCTCGCGCCGTTGATCGATCCGAACGTGCACTCGTGCGGCACCGTCTATCCACATGGTGAAAACGAGCTGCGGCACCCCGAGCCGGGTGTTTACCTGGTCGGTATGAAGAGTTACGGCCGTGCGCCGACGTTCCTGTCGCTGACGGGCTACGAGCAGGCGCGTTCAGTGGTGGCCGCGATCGCCGGTGACCACGAGGCGGCCGGCCGCGTCGAGCTCGTGCTGCCCGAGACCGGGGTGTGCGGCGGCGCCGGTGTGTTCGACGCGCCGGCGGAGCAGAAGAACGAGGGCGGCTGCTGCGGTTCGCCGGAGCACGGTGAACTGACGATCGGCCTCGCGCCCAGTGCACGCTGACACGACGGCACGGCCTGGCATCGATGCCGGGCTGCGCCGAGTGCTGATCGTGTTGTGCACCACCGAGATCATCAGCTGGGGCGTGCTCTACTACGCCTTCCCGGTGCTGCTGCCGACCATCAGCAACAGCACGGGATGGTCGCTCGCGGCGATCACGGCCGGGTTCTCCGCAAGCCAGATCGTCGCGGGCCTGGTGGGCATTCCGGTGGGCAGACTGCTCGACCGGCACGGCCCGCGCGCCATCATGACCACCGGCTCGGTCGTCGCCGTGCTCGCGCTTGTCGCGTTGGCGACCGTGGACTCATTGGTGTGGTTCACCGCGGCGTGGTTGCTGGCAGGTGTCGCGATGGCCGGCATCTTCTACGCACCGGCGTTCGCCGCGTTGACCCGCTGGTACGGGCCGCGCCGGGTGTCCGCGCTGACCGCGCTCACCCTGGTCGCCGGGCTGGCCAGCACGGTGTTCGCGCCGCTGACCGCGGTGCTGAACGAGCACGTGGACTGGCGCGGCACCTACCTGGTTCTCGCTGGATTTCTTGCTGTCACGACGATTCCGCTGCATCTGTGGGGTTTGCGGTTGCCGTGGCCGGCGGTAGAACACGAGACCGCCCACGCGCCGTCGGCGGTGGCGCGCAGCAGGCCGTTCCTGGTGCTCGTGGTCGCGATGAGCCTGGCCGCGTTCAGCGTGTACGCCGTCGTGATCAACCTCGTCCCGCTGCTGACCGAACGCGGCATGACCACCTCGGCCGCCGCGATCGCACTCGGCCTGGGCGGGGTCGGCCAGGTGCTCGGCCGGCTCGGCTATGCCAGGCTGGCCGCGAGAACCTCGGTGCGCACCCGCACCCTGCTGATCCTCCTGACGAGTGCGGTGGTGACCGCTCTGCTGGGCGTGGTGCCCGGTCCGGCCCTGTTGCTGATCGCGGGCTCGGTGCTCGCCGGTGTCACGCGCGGGATCTTCACGCTGGTGCAGGCGACCGCGATCACCGACCGCTGGGGAGCCGTCCACTACGGACAGCTCAACGGGCTGCTCACCGCACCGGTCATGCTCACCGCCGCGATCGCACCCTGGGCGGGCAGTGCGATAGCAGCGTGGCTGGGCGGCTACCCGGCGGTGTTCGTGGTGCTGGGTGTGATCGGGGTGCTGGCGGCCGTGTTGTCGACCGCGAGCGTGCCGCGCTAGTCGAGGAGCTCCGCGACCAGGCCTCGGATGCGGCGGTCGATGTCGTCGCGGATCGGGCGCACGGAGTCGACACCCTGGCCCGCCGGGTCCTCGAGCTCCCAGTCCAGGTAGCGCTTGCCGGGGAACACCGGGCAGGTGTCGCCGCAGCCCATCGTGATCACCACATCAGATGCCTCGACGTCCTCGGTCGTGAGCTTCGAGGGCACCTCTGCGGTGATGTCCAGGCCCCACTCGGCGAGCGCCTCGGCGGCCGCCGGATTGACCTTCTCGGCAGGGGCCGAGCCGGCGGAACGGCCCGCGATCCTGCCCATGCCGTAGTGCTGCAGCAACGCGGCGGCCATTTGGGAGCGGCCCGCGTTGTGCACGCAGACGAACAGCACCTCGGGGATCTTGGACACGGTCATCTCCTCGTTGCGGTGGTTCTCATGATGCGCGATCACATCTCGTGTATCGACTTTTGTCAATCCAAGCCACTATGGTCGTCCTCATGACGAGCCCGGACCAGACGCTGCTCGACTCGGCGACCGCCGCGCGCCTGTTCAAAGCGCTCGGTGATCCGGTCAGGGTCGAGCTGGTCGGTCTGGTGCGGCGGACCGAGGGGCAGGAGGCGTGCTTCTGCGACCTCGCCGACCAGTTCGACATGCCGCAGTCCTCGTTGAGTCACCATCTCAAGATCCTCGTCAACGCCGGTGTGCTCAGCCGTGAACGGCGCGGCACCTGGAGCTGGTACCGCATCGACAACGCGGCGATCGACACCCTTGCGGCCGTGCTGGCGCCGGGAGGGCCGCTGCGCGACACCAGCGCCTGCTGCGACTGATCTGGACGACACCGAGCCCGCCGATGACCTGCTCGTCGGGCGATGACACCTGCCTTCACCCTGGAGAACCTGTTGAGCACCACCGAAACTGCGGTACCGGACGTGCTGCACCGACTGTCCTTCCTGGACAGGTTCCTGCCGGTGTGGATCGGCGTCGCGATGTTCGGCGGGCTGCTGCTGGGCCGGTTCGTGCCGGGTCTGCAGAGCGTGCTGGACGCGGTGAAGGTCGGCGGCGTCTCGTTGCCGATCGCCCTGGGCCTGCTGCTGATGATGTACCCGGTGCTCGCGAAGGTCCGCTACGACAAGCTCGACACCGTCACCCGCGACAAGCGCACGATGGTGCTGTCGCTTGTACTGAACTGGGTGCTCGGACCAGCTTTGATGTTCGCGCTGGCCTGGATCTTCCTCGCTGATCTGCCGGAGTACCGGACAGGGCTGATCATCGTCGGCCTCGCGCGCTGCATCGCCATGGTCATCATCTGGAACGACCTCGCGTGCGGTGACCGCGAGGCCGCCGCGGTGCTCGTCGCGCTCAACTCGGTGTTCCAGGTGGTCATGTTCGGCGTGCTCGGCTGGTTCTACGTCGACCTGCTGCCCGGCTGGCTCGGCCTGGACACCGCGTCGATCGACTTCTCCGCGTGGGAGATCGCCAAGTCCGTGCTCATCTTCCTAGGCATCCCGCTGCTGGCCGGCTACCTGAGCCGCAAGGTGGGGGAGCGGACCCGCGGCCGTGACTGGTACGAGTCGAAGTTCCTGCCGCGGGCCGGCCCGATCGCGTTGTGCGGCTTGCTGTTCACGATCGTCATCCTGTTCGCGCTGCAGGGCGAGACCATCACGAACAGGCCGCTCGACGTCGTCAGGATCGCGCTGCCGCTGCTGGTCTACTTCGCCATCATGTGGGCCGGCTCCTACGCACTGGGCAAGGCGTCCGGGCTCTCCTACGAGCGGACGACCACGCTGGCGTTCACCGCGGCGGGCAACAACTTCGAGCTCGCCATCGCCGTCGCGATCGGCGTGTTCGGTGTGACCTCCGGCCAGGCCCTGGCCGGCGTGGTCGGACCGCTGATCGAGGTGCCCGTGCTCGTCGCGCTCGTCTACGTCAGCCTGTGGCTCCGGCGTCGCTGGGTGGCTCGTGCTCAGGTCTGACGTCGTGGTGGTCGGCGGCGGTCAGGCAGGGCTGGCCGCCGCCTTCTACCTGCGCCGCGCGGGCATCGACCACGTGGTGCTGGACGCCCAGCCGATACCGGGCGGAGCATGGCCGCTCACGTGGAACTCCTTGAGGCTGTTCAGCGTTGCCCGGCACAGCTCACTGCCGGGCCGGCCCATGCCGTCCTTTTCGGACGGATACCCGACCGCACAGCACGTGGTCGATTATCTTGCCGCGTACGAGAAGCGCTACGACATCCCGGTCCAGCGGCCCGTCCGGGTCGCCTCGGTGACCCGCGACGGCGATTGGCTGTCGGTGCACACCGACTCCGGAATCTGGTCGGCGCGGCACGTCATCAGCGCCACCGGCACCTGGTGGCGCCCCTTCCGCCCGCTGATGGACCTGCCCGGCCGCCAACTGCACACCGTGGACTACCGCGACCCGCTCGAGTTCGAGGGTCAGAAGGTCGTCGTGGTCGGCGGCGGCAACTCCGGTGCGCAGATCGCCGCCGACCTCGCGCCGCACACCGAGCTGACCTGGATGACCCGCCGGCCGCCGCGGTACATGCCCGACGAGATCGACGGCAAAGCGCTGTTCGACATCGCGACCCGGCGCGGCAGCATAGGCGAACTCGGCGACATCGTGGCCGTGCCGCCCGTCCGCGAAGCCCGTGACAACGGACTGCTCGTCGCCACTACGACGGACGTCGGAGCCTTGTCCGATGCGGACGTCGTGGTGTGGTGCACCGGATTCCGGCCCGCCCTGAGCCACCTGGCTCCACTGCGACTGCGCGACACCGAAGGTCGAGTCGCCGTCGACGGCACGACAGCCGCGGAAGAACCCCGCCTGCACCTGCTGGGCTATGGCGGCTGGACCGGCCCGGCGTCCGCGACCCTCATCGGGGTCGGACCGACCGCGAAGGCAGCGGTTGCGAAGATCGCGGCGGCGGTCAGGCCGTGACCGCACGCCGTTCGCTCACGCTGCTGAGCATCGCGGCCATCCGGTCGGTCGTCTCCGGACGGACCCAGTAGTAGACCCAAGTACCCCGGCGCTCGCAGTCGACCAGACCCGCCTGCCGCAGCAGCTTGAGGTGGTGCGAGATCGTGGGCTGGGACAGCTCGAACGCCGGGGTCAGCTCACAGACACAGACCCCGGCATCGGGTCCCGAAGCGATCATCGACAGCAGCCGCAGCCGCACCGGGTCGCCCAACGCCTTGAACATCGCCGACAGCTCCGCCGCCTGTTCCACGGCCAGCGGGTCTTCCGGCAGTGGTGCGCAGCAGCCCGCCTCTTGCTTCGACATATTTCAATATTGACGACTCTTGGGGGTTTCGCGCAACCTTGCATAGACAGACTTCAATGCAGCGTGGAGGTAGACCCTCATGAGCGAGCAGCCCGAGCTGCGCGAGACCGTCCGCACCCGCTACGCCGCCGCCGCGACCGCTGTCGTCCAAGATGGAGGCGGGTGCTGCGGACCGCGGAGGTGGACGAGACCTTCGGCGCCACGCTTTATCCGGCGGCCCAGCGCGATGAGCTGCCGGCCGAGGCGGTGGCGGCCTCACTCGGCTGCGGCAACCCCGTCGCACTCGCCCTGTCCAACGCCGACAAGTCAGGTGCCACCAACGTCGAGTTCCTCAAGGGCAACATCGAAGCCATCCCGTTGCCCGGCAACACCATCGACGTCGTGATCTCCAACTGCGTCGTCAACCTCTCCGTCGACAAGCCCGCCGTGTTCGCCGAGACCTTCCGCGGTCGACGGCATGCACGGGGCGATCGTTCGCGCGGTGAAGCCACTCGACGTCGAATCCGTCGGTGCGACGACTCCGGCGCAGAGCGAATGCTCATGCTGCGGCGTCAGCGCCTGCTGCACCTCCGATGAACAGAACGTCACCACGGCCGAACCACCCACCTGTTGACCTCGGCTCAGCGGTGCTTGCGTGCCATGCCCGCGAACGTGGAGGTTCGCCGCGAGTCACTGATCTCGTCGCCGGCGTCTGGCCGCCACTCGGGCAGGTAGACGACACCCGGATCGACCAGTTCCAGACCGTCGAACAGACTGGTGATCTCGGCGCGGGTGCGCATCGAGAACTCGGTGACGCTGCGCCGGAACTGCTCGGTGGCCTCCTCCGCCTTCTCCGGTTCCGGCCCTTCCAGACTGGCGTGCGAGATGGCCACGTAGCTGCCGGGCACGGTCGCGTCGAGGTAGGAGCGGACGATGCCGGCCGGGTCATCGGTGTCCGGCACAAAATGCAGCACCGCGAACATCAGCACCGCGATCGGTTGTGAGAAGTCCAGCAGCCGCTGGGTTTCCGGGTGCTCGAGGACCTCCTGGGTCCGGCGCAGGTCACCCTGGATCGCCGTGGCGTGGTCGATGCCGCTGAGAATCGTGCGACTGTGCGAGACGGCGACCGGATCGAAGTCGACGTAGACGATCCGGCAGTCGGGGTTCGCCTTCCACGCGATCTCGTGCACGTTGCCGACCGTGGGGATGCCGGACCCGAGATCGAGGAACTGCGTGACGCCCTGACCGACGAGGTGGCGGACCGCCCGGCGCAGGAACGACCGGTTGGCGCGGAGGATGTCCGGCAGCTCCGGCATGAACGCGACGATCTTCGCGGCCGCGTCCCGGTCGACCTGGAAGTTGTGGAAGCCGCCCAGGTGCGCGTCGTAGATCCGGGCCGCGCTGGGCCTGTCCAAGTCGATCTCCGGAGCCGCCCACGCCGGTCGTTCCACCATGACCATCCTCGCTGTCGAGTCCCAGTCGCGACTGATGCGGACCCACACTAGCCGCGCGGAGGCGGCGACCGCGGGGACGGAGGCGCCTTGCCGCTTGGCCGCGATCGCGTGACCACATGACGGGGCGCGGTACGGGGC